>JARHYD010000066.1 GCA_029258655.1 Mailhella sp. | reverse complement strand
TACATAATACCTAAGTTAAATTGTGCTTCTGCATCACCTTGTTCAGCTGCTTTTATGTACCATGTATAGGCTTTTTTATAATCTTGTCGAACTCCTAGACCATTTGTATACATAACCCCTAGATTGTATTGAGCTTGGGCAAATTCTTTTTCTGCTGCTTTAATATACCATTCACTTGCTTTTTTATAATCTTGTGGTACGCCTTGCCCATTATAATACATAACCCCTAAATTAAATTGTGCTTCTGGAAATCCTTGTTCAGCTGCTTTTGTAAACCATGCAGCAGCTTTTTTATAGTCTTGCGATACACCATGTCCATTAGCATACATAACCCCTAAATTAGCTTGTGCTTTTGGATCCCCATTTTCAGCTGCTTTAGTATACCAAACAATAGCTTTCTTATAGTCTTGTGGTACACCATGTCCATTTGCATATATATTACCTAATTCATATTGTGCTTTGGTTTGTCCTTGTTCAGCTGCTTTGGTATACCATATAATGGCTTCGTTATAATTTTGTGGTACTTTTTGGCCATCATAATACATCATAGCTAAATTATATTGAGCTTTAAGATGTCCTTGCTTTGCTGCTTTAGCTTGCCATTCAAGAGCTTTTTTGTGATCCTTTTGCACTCCTTGACCGTTTTCATACATCATAGCTAAATTGTATTGAGCTTTGGCAAATCCTTGTTTAGCTGCTTTCGTATACCATGCAATAGCTTTTTTATAATCTTGTTGTATTCCTAGTTCATTTTCATACATAAGTGCTAAATAATATTGTGCTTCAGAATCGCCTTGTTCTGCTGCTCTTGTAAACCATTCAACAGTTTTTTTATCGTCTTGTGGTATGTCTTCACCAGAAAAATACATATTAGCCAAAATTTTCTGAGCAGGAGTATTACCTTGTTCAGCATCTTTTTTAATTCTTGCAATTTCTTCTTGGGATAGTTTGGTCTTTTTATTCATAGTTTCAGCATAACTGGGACTATGAAAAAGTGTTAAAAAACATACGATCATAGGAAAAAGAAAAAGCTGTTTTTTGAGCATGGGGTGCCTCTTTTTTAAATGATATTTTTATCAGAAAAACATTAATACTATTAGTATATAAGGTATTAAATATCAAGTTAAGAATGCATAAAAAAAACAATAAGGTTTCTTATACGTTATTATGAGAATTTCTATTTATATATTGGGGAGATTATTAAAAAATATAGGGTATGTTTCTAAAATTTTTAGAATTACTTTAATAAATTAGGATCGTAAAACAAAAAATATTTTCATAACGTCTCTCTGGAAGTGAAGAGTAAAGCGACTTGCTAAAAGAATGTAAAACAGGGGACAGTATATATTTAGATACAGATATGTTTGACTAATATATATATATATATTAGAATGCCAAAAAAAGATGGAGTTTGTATGAAAACTTTATTAACAAAAAATCCTCCAGAAATTTTACTTCCATTAGCACAAAAATGGTTAGAAAATGGAAAAAGTTTTTATTTAGGACCAGAAAATTTATTTCGATATAATGGAATTCCTATTTTGTATGAAAATAGGGTAGAGATTTCAAGGGTTGTTGGTTCTTGGTATATTTGTACAGATGATATGTTAACTCCGAGAAATTGGGATTTAGATGAAGATGAAATAAATGATGTTTCTGATATATTAGCACAAGATAAACCTATTGAAATAGCTTGTTTTTCTAGTGGTTATAAATGTAATGTTCGTTGTATTATGTGCAATTATCATAGTAGATTTAGTCCTGACTTACATAAATTTAAAAATGAACCTAAAGACATAGATACAGAACTCCTTTTAAAAAGAATATATAAAATTAAGCAACTTGGAATAACAAATTTATTTCCAAATGCTCTTGGTGAATTTATTTTGCATCCAGACTGGAAAGAAATAATGACTTTTGCAGATAAATTAGGTTTTACACAATCTTTTATTTCAAATGGTTGTATGTTTACGGAAGATACAGCAGATTTTTTAGCAACATTAAAAAATCCACTTTCGTATGCTAGTTTTAGTTTGCATTCAAATAGATTTGATACTTGGAAAGCTATTATGGATGTTAATAATAGAAAGTTTTTTGAAAATGCAATGAAAGCTCCAATGTTAGTGAAAAAAAAGAATATTTGTAAAGTTTGTGTTATTATGGTGTTGCAAGATAAAAATAAAGATGAATTAATGGAATTTATTAAATATTGGAAAAAGAAAGTTGATAGAATTTCAATTTTTGAATGTGCAGATTTTAATGCTCCAGAAAAGAAAATTGAAAATAATTTTCCTGTTGGCTTATGTTCTCAAGCTCATACAGGTTTTTTAATGATTCCAACATCAGGATTAATTGGGAACTGTTGTATAATTGCGGGTAATTTGGCAGCAGAAGATAGGGAACGTTATGGATTACCTCATATTGATTATGATTCTGTTGAAACTATTCGTCAAAAATTAACTAATCCTTATAGGAATAAGGAGTTTATGAAATTCTGTAAAAAATGTAAGGAATTTAAATTAAATGGCTATGAAGAAAAAGTTTACTTTGAAGATGGAACTTTAGGTATAAGAGTTTCAAGTGCAATAGATATTTATAATATTCCTTCATTAAATGAAAGTATGAAAGTTAATTAATTGGGAAACAAATTTTAACTGATATTATAATAAAATAAAATCTCTTTGAAAATTTCAAAGAGATTTTTGCTTGAGGGGGAGTGGGGGAAATCATTTCCCCCACAAAAATTAAAAATAAGATAATTAAAAATACGATTATTCTTTATCATCAGCGGGGATTATTCCGCGTTTTGATTGACGAATAAAATCAATATAATGTGCTATTTCTGGTAGATGTCCGTATTCTGCTTCTAGTTGAATCATAGCGTCTGGGCGTGGAATATCGCTGTGCCATGTAAGTTTGAAAGCTTGTTTTATAGCGGAAATAAGTTCTTGATTAGCTTTCATTCTTCGTAAACCTACAATATTAGGGGAGCGAACAGAGGCTCTATTTCCAACTGCAAGCATATAAGGGGGAAGGTCTTGGGAAAGTCCAGAAGCTCCACCAATAAAAGAATGTGTTCCAACACGAGTAAATTGGTGTACAGCAGAAAGTCCACCTAAGATAGCAAAATCATCAACAATGCAATGCCCTGCAAGGGTTGCATTATTTGACATAACAATATTATTTCCTAGTTGGCAATCGTGGGCAACATGGCAATATGCCATAATAAGATTATTATCACCTATTTTGGTAATAAAACCACCGTCTTCAGTTCCTCTATGTAGGGTAGCAAATTCACGGATATTATTGTTATTACCAATAATAAGTTCACTTTTTTCTCCATGAAATTTGAGGTCTTGTGGTTCTCCACCAACCATAGCATAGGAATGAATATGATTATTTGTTCCCATTGTTGTATATTGTTTAACAGAAGCAAAAGCATCTATTTTACAATTATCACCTATGGTTACATCGTCTTCAATATAGGCACATGGTCCAATATTAACATTTTCACCAATTTTTGCACTTGGTGCAATAAATGCACTTGGGTGTATAGAATTAGGCATATTTTCCTCAATTAATTGACATTTTCTGCATTTGCAGATGTAGCAGTAAGGGTAGCTTCGGCAACAAGTTGACCATCAACATACGCTTTTGCGTCCATTTTCCAAAGCTGCATTTTCTTTTGTAAATTGGAGCATTCAATAACAAGTTTATCACCAGGAACAACAGGACGACGGAATTTTGCTTTTTCAATCCCAGTAAAAAGATAGACTTTTTTTTCTTTTTCTGTGTCAATACCAAGACTATGGACAACAAGTACAATACCTGTTTGTGCCATTGCTTCAATAATTAAAACACCGGGCATAACAGGAGCAGCTGGAAAGTGACCTTGAAAGAATTGTTCATTAAAAGTGACATTTTTATAAGCAGAAACTTTTTCATTTGGCACAATTTCTGTTACTCTATCAATTAATAAAAAAGGATAGCGATGAGGTAAAAGTTTCATAATTTCATTAATTTTTAATTCTTGCATGGTAGTCTCTTCCTATTATTTTTCGTCGTTATGATTTTCAAATTGTGCGAGTTTTTTTTCAAGAGTAGAAACGCGTTTAAATAAATCAGGAATTTTTGCAGTAAGTGAGGCATTACGCATATAAATTCCATAATCAACAGTTGGGGATCCACTAACTACTTTGTTATCGTCAATATCTTTAATAACTCCAGCTTGTGGACCTATGGTAACATTATTTCCTATATTGAGGTGACCTGCAATTCCTACTTGACCTGCTAATGTACTTTTATTACCTACTTTGGTAGAACCAGCTATACCAACTTGGGCAATAATAAAACATTCTTTGCCAATTTGTACATTATGTCCAATTTGTACAAGGTTATCAATACAAGTTCCTTGTTGTATATGTGTTTTTGAAAGAGCTGCTCTATCTATGGTAGTATTAGCACCAATTTCAACATTATCTTCAATCATTACTTGTCCGATTTGTGGAATTTTTTGAATACCAAAATCTGTACGTACAAATCCATATCCTTCACCGCCAAGCACAACACCTGGTTGCAAATAGCAATTATTACCAAGTATCGTGTAAGACATTAAAACACAATTAGGGGTAAGTGTGCAGTTTTCACCGATTGTACAATTTTCACCTATATAAACCCCAGAAAATAAAGTGCAATTATCACCAATAGTAGTATTTGCACCAATGGTAACAAAGGGATAAATAGTACAATTTTCACCAATTACAGCACTTGGGTGTATGGAAGCAAATTCACTTATGCCGTCAAAAAAACCTTCTTTTTCTTGAAAAAGTCCCATACAGCGTGCAAAAGCAAAATAAGGATTATCACTAAGAATGGCATTTTTTATATTTTTTGCTTGGTCTTCGCGAATAATGATAGCACCAGCTTTTGTGCTAGTTATTTTATTAATGTATTTAGGGTTTGCAAGAAAACTTAATTCAGAACTTGTTGCTTCATCAAGTGTATTTAATCCTGTAATGGTTATATTATCACCTTTATAGGTGAGACCAAGAAATTCTGCTATTTCAGCTAAAGTAAATTTTTTTTTCATAATAAAAAAAGAAAAAGCCTGTCTTCCAAAAGAAGGCAGGCTCAAAAACGTTAGATTTTGAATTTAGAGCCTTTAGATTTCCAAAGTTTATTTACTTCGTCGATAAGGCCTTCTTCTACATTAGCAGCTGATGTTGCATATAAAACAACAGATGCATCTAAAATAATATCATAACCATTTGCTTTTGCATAGTTAGCACAAGCATCACCTAAAATTTCTAAGATTTGTTGATTTACTTTTTGTTCAACAGGTGCAGCTTTTTTAGTAAATTCTGCACGGCGTTTTTCAAGTTCGCGAGCTTCTTTTTCTAATTCTTGCCCTTTTTGTTTGCGAGCAGATTCAGAAAGAGCAGCTGCTTGTTTTTGAAATTCTTGTGCTTTTTTTTGAAAAGCTTGTACATCTTTTTCTAATTTAGCTTTATCTTTACCAAATTTAGAGTCTAAAAACTTTTCTTTAGCTTTATTTAATTCACTTTTTGCAGCAACTTGCATAAGTGGAGCAATAGCTACTTTTGATGCATCAGCAGCATTTGCAATACTTGTTGCACTTACAGTACCAAAAATAAGTGCTAAAGATAAAATAAGAGAACGAAACATAAAAATCTCCTCATAAAATTTTGTTTATTTTACGCTTATTTGAAATAATTGCAAGTTTTGCTTTTGTGTATTTTTATTTATTTTCTAATAATAGGAAATAAAAGAAAAAATAATAAAACATAAGGGTTAAGAAAGTCTTGTTTTAAAATTTTCATAGCTAAAATGTTTTATATCAAGAATGGTATTTGTTCGTGAGTCCCAAAGAGCAATAGAAGGTAAACGTAACCCGTTAAATGTTGTTGTTTTTACCATACTATAAATTGCCATATCTTCAAAAACGAGTCTATCACCGTCTTTTAATGGTTCATCAAAAGAATAAATACCTATTTGATCCCCTGCAAGGCATGATTTTCCACCAAGTCTATATGTATATTTTTTTTCTCTTGATTCACCAGATCCAGTTATCATAGGACGATAAGGCATTTCTAAAACATCAGGCATATGGCAAGAAGCGGAACTATCAATAATAGCAATGGGCATATCTGCTGTAAATGTATCCAGAACGCTTACAATCAGATAACCAGCTTTTAAAGCAACAGCCTCACCTGGTTCAAGATAAATTTGTACAGAATATTTTTTTTGAATACGCTGAATACAAGCACAAAGCAAATCAAGATCATAATCTTCACGGGTAATATGATGTCCTCCACCAAAATTAACCCATGAAACACGTTCTAACATAAAAGCAAATTTTTCTTCAATAACTTTAAGTGTTCTATCAAGGGCATCAGCATTTTGTTCACATAAGGTATGAAAATGTAGTCCACTAAGTCCTTCAAAAAGTTCATCAAGATTTTCATTTACAAAATCTTTTAATCGTATTCCTAACCGCGAACTAGGTGAGCATGGATCATACATTTCCACTGCACCTTCAGAATGTTCTGGATTGATTCGTAACCCACAAAGGATTTGTTTTTCATTGTTTTTATTGTATTCTGTAATGATAGGGCGAAACTTTTTCCATTGATTAATAGAATTAAAAGTAATGTGGTCGCAAAGTGGTAAAAGTTCTTGTATATCTCCTATACTAAAACCAGCAGCAAAAGCGTGGACTTCCCCTTTAAATTCTTCTTTAGAAAGTCTGGCTTCATCAATAGAACTTGCACAAGCTCCATATAATTTGCCTTGCATAGTCCTAGATAAAAACGGAAAACTTTTCCATTGAGCAAAACCTTTTAATGCTAAAAGAATTTTTGCTCCTGTTTTTTCTTGTACATTATTTAAAATTTCCATGTTCTTTTCAAGTTTTGCAAGGTCTGTGACAAAGCAAGGTGAGGGAAAATCATGTGGGTTTAGATTGTTAGGGTATTGCATATATTTTCCTTTAGTTTTTGTATATTATCAGAACCTTTTTTATACCAGTAGCTTTTTAACGTGGCAAGAAAATTTTATTTGTTAAGAGTAGTTGAGACTTTTATTTTTTAGGGGGAGGACTTTTTATAAAAAGTCCTCCCCCTAAAACCCCCTTTCAAAAATTTTTAATT
The DNA here is from genome assembly GCA_029258655.1 of Mailhella sp. GTDB lineage: Bacteria > Desulfobacterota > Desulfovibrionia > Desulfovibrionales > Desulfovibrionaceae > Taurinivorans. Next base: position 373 of record JARHYD010000066.1, on the reverse strand, counting down.
TTATTTCAACTATAAATTGATGTGTAGGGTGTGTTTTTAAATTATTTATAATTCTTTTAACATATTAGACTTATAAAACAAAATATTTTCATAAAGTCACTGACCTAATAGTTTCACTCTCTTAGCTTACCCTCTGCTCGGGTCAAAGGGGTGAAACCCCTTATAAAACGTGATACTATGTAATAGTAAAATAAATAAGAACATATTATATAAACAAGAAAAATAAAAATTAATTTAGAAACACTGCTTAACTATTTTTTCTTATAAGAATAATTTGACATTGTGTAGAGCCTCATTTATAGACAAGTTAAGTTAAAAAAGAGTGGAATTAATTCTAATGATTTCAAGAAAAGAATCCTTTTATAATGGGTTT
>JARHYD010000059.1 GCA_029258655.1 Mailhella sp. | reverse complement strand
TGAAACAAATTTTAATAAATTTGACTACGTTAGAACATAAGTAGAAAGTCTTTTTTCTCAAAAATAAAAAAGTTCTTTGTTTCTGTATAAATATAAATAGTTTCTAATGTTACTACACTGCAAATCTTTTCTTTTTATTACAAAAGAACAAAATTTAATAATTATAAATAATAAAAAAATCCCCGAAAAACAAATTCGAGAATATATTCATTGACAAATAAAGAAATTTCTATACACTTTTTTTCAAAATATAGGTTCTACATTTTGTAGGTAAATGGGAAGTTAACAACGCTAGACCGTAGCCGTGAAAGAGGACTTTTTTGCATAAACCACTGTGAAAACGGGAAGGAGCAAAAAGGAATGATTCTTGAGCCGGAAAACCAGCCTATATAAGTACTCATTATAATAGCTCTCGGTTTCAGAGCAAGGAGTTTATATGAAAAAAATTTTACTTTCTGCAAGTATGGTACTTGCAAGTCTTTTTCTTTTTAATGCCCCACAAAATGCTTTTGCAAAAGACCTTACTATCTTAGCAGCTTTTGGCACAAGTGATAGCGAAGCACAAAAATCTCTTGACGCTATAAAAAAAGCTTATGAAAAAAATGGTGATACAACTATTTGGGCTTTTTCTTCAAATATCATCAGAAATAAACTCAACAAAGATAAACAAGTTGTTTATTCTATAAACGAAGCATTAGATTATGCATATAAAAACGGCTATAATAATGTAAAAATTCAATCCTTACACGTTGTTCCTGGCGAAGAATATATGAAAATTTGTCGCCTTATTAGTCGTGATATGGAAAAAAATCCAAAACGTTTTGATTCTGTTATCATGGGACACCCTCTCCTTTCTTCCAAAGCAGATCTTGATACCATTGTAAAAGCAGCATTAGCAAGCCTTCCAAAAGAAAGAACAAAAAATGATGCTGTTATTTTTATGGGACATGGTAATGATAGAGGAACAGGCGATTTAAGCCTTATTGCTATTGCTCATACTTTTCAAGAAACTGATCCTCTTGCATGGTTTGCAACAGTAGAAGGAGCATTAGATTTTGAAAAAACATTAGAAAAAATCAAAGAAAAAAAAGAAATAAAAAATATCTATTTAGCTCCTTTTATGGTTGTAGCAGGCGATCATGCTAAAAATGATATGGCAGGCACAGAAGAAGACGCATGGGCAGAACGCCTTAAAAAAGAAGGATATAACGTACATACCCTTATCCGTGGTCTTGGTGAAATTCCAGAAGTTCAAAAACTTTTTATTGAACATACACAAAACAGCCATGATGATATTATGAATGGCAAAATTATTTCAAAATAAAGGAAAACGCCAAGTTTTTACTTGGCGTTTTTTTTATAATCTATCATTATGAGCAAAAAACATCATAAAAAATCGTATCCATGGCAATCACCTATACGATGTTTTTGTTTTGTCTTTGCATTAATTATAGCCTATTTTTTAACGCTTAATATGCCTCATAAAGAATATGCTATTCATGCAGACACAAGCAAAACAACCATAGAAGAACAACAACATCTTGATAGTGCTAAGGATATTCTTTCAAAACAAGAAAAAAGCCCTGCCAATAGAAAAAAAATGCGGCATAAGATGTCTGCTCCCAAATCTGATTTTGATAAAATCATAACTAAATTAAAATCTATTAGCCGTCTTTTATTAATGGTTGCTATTGCGTCCTTTATAGGAGCATTAATGGAAGCTCGCTGTTGGTATCGTTATTTTGGAGCAAGCCTTGTAAAACTTACCCAAAAAGCCCATTTACCAGAAATTATAGGCTTAGCCATGCCCATAGCTCTTTATTCTTCTATTGGAGCTAACAGTATGCTTATTGCTAGCCATGAAAAAGGAGAAATAAAAACTTCTGCATTAATTACAGGTGGTATGGCAAATAGCTATTTAGCACATTTTTCCCATTCAGTACGAGTTATGTATCCTGTAATTGCTCTAGTTGGTATTGCGGGAATTGGTTTCTTTACCATACAATTAACAGGAGGTTTTTTACTTGTTCTTACAGCTTTTTATATACACAAGAAATTAAACTCTTTTAATAACATAAAAAACACTGTTCAAAATACCATAGAATTAAAAGAACCAAAATCTTGGGAACAAAGTATAAAACAAAGCCTATTGCGTACTTGTGCTATTCTTTTTCGTATGGTTTACATTACCATTCCCTTTATGCTAGGAACAGAATGGATTATTAAATCAGGATTGCTTGATTTTTGGGAAGAAGCTATCCCCTATCAAGTAGCAAAATACTTCCCTGCAGAACTTATTGCTATTGTTATTGCACAAATTGGGGGACTTATCCAATCTGCTAGTGTAGGAGCTAATCTTTTAGCTGAAAATATGGTCAATCATGCTCAAATTCTTCTTGCTATGCTTATAGCCAGTGCCGTAGGAAACCCCTTACGCACACTAAGAAGAAATTTACCCACAGCTTTAGGAATTTTTCCTGTAAAAGTTGCTTGCACTATTGTTTTTTCTATGCAATTTGCACGTTTCTTCATTACTATACTTGGCAGTATATGCGTTATTTGGTATTTACATAACTAATTAATCTTTTTTATTATTTTTTATGGGGGAGAACTTTTTATAAAAAGTTCTCCCCCATACCCCTTTTCAAAAATTTTTAATCCAAAAATCCTTTTGTATACAAAAGGATTTTTTGCAAGAAATAATTACTTTTAAATTAATTAAATTCTGATACCCTAAAATAAGCAAATTTATTAAAACGTATTTCAATCAATTTGTTTGATTGAGGGGGCTTGGGGGAAATCATTTCCCCCAAAAAAATAATAAAAGAACTTTTCATATACAATATATTATAATTCTTGTACTTTCATAATACTTACTTCATTTTGTAAAGGATTAATTTTTCCTAAACGTAAAAGAACTTCTTGCCCTAATAATGCTTTTTCACCAAATAAAGATTTTTTTGCACGCACAAGAATTTGTTCACGTGTTAGGGTTACTGTTACATACATATCATTTTCATCTGAAATAATACCATGAAAAGTACAAGCTTCACCATTTCTTTTTGCCTCTTGTTGCATAAAGACAAAACGCCAATAACGAGGGCGATTTCTTTGTACTTGATTAGCTAACCCATTGTAAACATTATATTGAGTAAGCATATTATCCATTTCTTCTTTTGTCCATAATGGCTTAGCAAAAAAAGAATAATGCATAATTTGTGCTTGATTAATTAAATCACCATAACGACGTAAAGGAGAAGTAATGGGACTATATGCTTTTAATCCTAATCCTGTATGAGGTTTTGCTTCAATTTCAGTTATGGCTGTACTTAAAAGTCGAGCAACTTTTGCAATATCTTCTGGTTTACGCCATATTCCTGCTTTTTCCTTTGGAATACCTACATTTTGTGTACGAAAGAAAAGACTTATTCCATTTTTTACAGCATAATCTGCCACAATACTATTAGCAATAACCATACATTCTGCAACAATTAATTGTGCTTTTGTATTTTGAGGCATAGCTTCAATATAAACTTTTGTATCTTTTCCTTCACCTTCTAAGGATAAATCATATTCATCTCGTTCTAAGATAACAGCACCATTTTCTATTCGTTGTTGTAAATGTTTTTGAGCAAAAAAATACGCTTTTTCTAAAACAGTTGCATACTGCTGTGCCTTTGCAAGAGCCTCTTGGCTAGGAGCATATTTTTCATAATTACAAGAATAATAAGATTTTTTTTCTTCTGCTGCCAAAACATCTTCCATGCTCGTAGGTTCTTTTTCTTCTAAAGCTGTCGGAGTTAAAACCTGTTCACAAGCAGAATATTGCAGATTATCTTGAATAAAAACACGTGCAAAATCAAGGGAACTCTCTTTTAAATTCCCCTCACTATCATACAAAGCTCGTACCAACATGGCAGGTTTAACTTCTTTTTCTATTAAACTATAACAGGCTGTGGATAAACTTTCTGGCATCATGTGCAAACTACCTTCTGGTAAATAAATACTTGTAGAACGCTTTGCAATACACTTATCAAAATCACTTTGGAACTGCCAAAAAAAAGCTGGACAAGCAAGAGCAACAACAAGTTCTTGATCGCCATTTTCTAACTCCACAAACGAAAAAGCATCATCAATATCTTTTGTACTTTCACTATCAATACTTATATACTGTTTATCGGAAAAATGAGCAAACGCTGAACAAAAAATGTCGTTATCTTCTAATGTTGCACATAATGCATTTTTATTACTATGTTCTTTGACTGGTATTTCTTTTTTTAGAATATCTTGTTTTCCAAGATTTTTTATTTCCTGTGCAATACCTTGCATTTTTTGAATATCATAGAAAAAAGGTAAAGCAAAGTCTTGGCTTGAATCGTATTGAGCTTTTGCCAACCAAAAATTATAATGTTCTGGTACAATTTTCCAAGTAACAGCCAAAAAATATGGCATAAAAATATCATCTGGCACTTGTTTTGTTACTTGTTTCCATAAAAGCTCTTCTTCATGGCTTTCTTGGTCTGCCATTTTTGTTAATAATAAATTTTTTAAAGTAGTAGCCACAGGTTCTTGGGGTTCTTTTTCTTTATCTTTATCTTGTACATAATGATTTTTACCATAAAGATCCCATAAATATTTAAACCATTCTGCACCACCAGAAACAAGAGCTGTTCTTTCTTTTTGTAAACGTTCGGCTTCAAGCCTTGTATTGACAGTTTCTTCTGTAAAAACTTCAAAACAAGGATTTTGAAATTTAAAATGGCTTTTTGTTTCTAAGAGAGCATGGGCATAACCTGCTATAATATCAGGATTTATTTCATTTTCAATAAGACTTGCAAAAAATTCTATTTCTTCTTCAAGCACTTCTCCTTGTGTCATTTGCCAAAGATCTTCAACATGAACATTATCTTGAATTTTTTTGCGTTCATCTTTATGAAATTGTAAAGCAGAAATAATTTCTTCTTTTGATTTTCCTTGTAATACTGGTCCAAGCCAAGGCAAAATTCGTGCTGATGTTAAATTCATTTCACGTCTATTCGCTAATAATAAACGTAATTTTCCCCCTTGTTCTTCCAAAACATACCCAAGAGTAGGAATATTATCTTGCATAAATTCAACACATAAACCAACTTTTATTGCATTTGGTTGTCCCATATTTCACCTATCTATAATTTGCGTTCCATATAGTTTAAATTAATTACAAAAAAAAGCAAAGTATAATTTCTATTGATAGCTAGAGAAAGTTTTTATTATATCTTTTTAAAATGTATTTTTAAATTGATCTTATTTTATTTTTTTCTTTGGGGGTTACACTGTCTTTATCCGTAACTTCCTTTGTTATAACGGCTAAAGCGAAATAATTTCCCAAAAGTCCCCCTCAATCAAGCAAATTTATTGAAATTTATTTCAATAAATTTTCCTATCGTAAGGCATGGTAAAAAATATTTTTTACATATTGAATATAAATAATTTCTAATAGAGCGACATTGCAAATCTTTTACTTTCATTGTTAGAGAATGAAGGTTAATAATTATAAATAGTTTGAAAACATTCTCTATTCTCTTTTAATTAGGGATAAAGAAAATTACAGCAAAATTTTTTCATTGATTTTTTATTTAATTTAGAGTATTAAAAGTTATTTTGTTTTATTAACCTCATAAACGATTTGGAAAAATTTTATGAAAGGCAATACGATGATACCAGCTTTACTTATGCTTGATGATGGTACTTGTTTTGAAGGCTATGCCGCAGGTGCTTGTGAAGAAGTAATGGGTGAGGTTGTTTTTACAACAGGTATGTGTGGTTATCAAGAAACCATTACTGATCCTTCTTATTATGGGCAAATAGTAGTTTTCACAGCTGCTCATATAGGTAATTATGGGGCAACAAGTTTAGATAGTGAATGTCCTAATCCAAAGCCAGAATTTGGAGCAAGTGGCATTGTTTGTCATGATTTATTTACAGATGCGGAAAATGGTAATTTTCCGCATTTTCGTGCTAATAGTTCATTAAATAATACCTTAGCAAACATGGGTATTAGTGGAATACATGGAATTGATACAAGAGCTTTAACTTTACATTTACGTATGCATGGTTCAAGAAATGGTATTATAAGCACTAACTTAGACCGTGAATATTTACTTAAAAAAGTTAAAGAACTTCCTTCAATGGCAGGGCTTGATTTAGCATCAAAAGTAACAACAAAAGAAAAATTTGTTTTTGATACAGATCCAACACCATTTTTAGTAGGAAAAAAACGCGATTTAACAAAAAAAATGCTTAATGTAGCAGTTATTGATTATGGTGCAAAACGTTCTATTCTTTTACATTTATTCAATAATAATATGCACCCAACAGTTTTTCCTGCAACTGCCACAGCAGAAGAAATTTTAGCTATAAAACCTGATGCAGTTATGCTTACTAATGGTCCCGGTGACCCTGAACCATGTGATTACGCGATAAAAACTATTCAAAATTTAATCGGTAAATTACCTTTATTTGGTATCTGTTTAGGACATCAATTACTTGCCCTTGCTATGGGAGCAAAAACCTATAAAATGCCTTTTGGCCATCATGGAATAAACCACCCTGTAAAAGATGTTACTACAGGAAAAGTTCTTATTACAAGTCAAAATCACGGTTTTTGTGTTGACCCTAATTCTTTACCAAGTAATATTAAAATTACGCATTGGAATTTGAATGATAATACAGTGGAAGGCATGGCTCTTACAGATGCTCCTGCTTTTTCTGTACAATTCCACCCAGAAGCAGCACCAGGTACATGGGACGCTTATGGACTTTTTGATCAATTCCGTACAATGGTTGACGAATTTCATAAAAAATAACGGTGGCTTTTTATCCATAGATATTAACCACAAAAAAAGGATTTCATTAAAATGCCAAAACGCGAAGATCTGAAAACGATTATGGTGTTGGGTTCTGGACCAATAGTTATAGGTCAAGCCGCTGAATTTGACTATTCTGGTACACAAGGACTTAAAGCACTAAAAGAAGAAGGTTGCCGTATCATCTTATTGAACTCAAATCCAGCTACCGTTATGACGGATACTGCTTTTAGTGATGCAACCTATATTGAGCCTATGAATAAATTCATGGCAGCAGAAATTATTATTAAAGAAAGACCAGACGCTATTTTACCAACCTTAGGAGGGCAAACAGCTCTTAATTTGCTCATGGATTTACATCACATGGGTATTTTAGAAGAATATAATGTGGAAATTATTGGTGCTCAACCAAAATCTATTGAACTTGCGGAAAATCGTCAAAAATTCCGTGAAACAATGGAAGCTCTTGGACTTGATCTACCTAAAAGTGCTTTAGCTACTTCTTTTGAAGAAGCAATGAATGCAATTAATTCCATTAGTTTCCCTGTAATTATTCGCCCTTCCTATACCTTAGGTGGTACTGGTGGGGGGATTGCCTATAACATTGAGGAATTTAAAGAAATAGCTAAAGGTGGCTTAGAAGCCTCTCCAATCAGTCAAATTTTAATTGAAGAATCTGTACTTGGCTGGAAAGAAATTGAGCTTGAAGTAATTCGTGATAAGGCAGACAATGCCATTGTTATTTGTGGTATTGAAAACCTTGATCCTATGGGTGTCCATACAGGAGATTCTATTACCGTAGCCCCAATTCAAACCCTTTCTGATGTAGAATATCAAGCATTACGGCAAGATGCTTTTAGAGTTGTGCGTGCTATTGGAGTTGAAACTGGTGGTTGCAATATCCAATTTGCTGTTTGCCCCAAAACAGGAAGACGTGTTGTTATTGAAATGAACCCTCGTGTTTCTCGTTCTTCTGCCCTTGCCTCAAAAGCAACAGGATTTCCTATTGCAAGAATAGCTGCAAAGCTTGCTCTTGGGTATCATTTAGATGAACTTAAAAATGATATTACAGGAACTTCTGCTTGTTTTGAACCTACTATTGATTATTGTGTTGTAAAAGTTCCACGTTTCAATTTTGAAAAATTTGCAGGTGCTGATAATACGCTTGGTTTTCAAATGCATTCTGTTGGGGAAACTATGGCTCTTGGTGGTAATTTCCGTGAAGCATTGCAAAAAGCCTTACGTGGACTTGAAACAGGACTACAAGGTTTACAAAATGGAAAATTAGAACCAGAAGCACCACAAGAAACAGAAGCTCGTCGTGAATGGATACGCGAAAAACTGTATTTACGCCGTCCTGATAGACTTTTACTTGTTTACGAAGGTATGCAATTAGGGCTTAGCGTTGAAGAAATTAATGAAATTACAGGCATTGACCCTTGGTTCTTATTACAAATTAAAACAATTTTAACTTGCGAAAATGAAATTCGTGATACCTTTAGTAAAGAAATTGCACAATCTCTTGATAGTAAAGAAAAAAATACAGATTTTGCAAAAAAACTTCGCCATTACAAAGCACAAGGCTTTAGTGACGCAAGAATAGCAAAACTTTGTACAGAAGCCTTAAAGAAAACAATTAATGAATTAGATATACGTACTATTCGTGAATTAAATGAAGTAATTCCTGTTTTCCATACAGTAGATACTTGTGCAGGGGAATTTGAAGCACATACTCCTTATTTTTATTCAACTTATGATGCAATTCATGCAGATCCTTTACATACAGCCCACATTGGTACACATAAAGCAGGTAATTTTGCTAGAAAAGTTGTAATTATTGGTGGAGGACCAAACAGAATTGGACAAGGCTTAGAATTTGACTATTGTTGCGTACAAGCGTGTTTTTCTCTTCGAGAACTTGGCATTAAAACAATAATGATTAACTCTAATCCAGAAACTGTTTCCACAGATTATGATACAGCAGACACGCTCTATTTTGAACCTGTCACAACAGAAGATGTACTTGCCATTTGCCATGCAGAAAAACCTGATGGAGTAATTGTACAATTTGGTGGCCAAACCCCACTTAATATTGCTGATGCATTGCAAAAAGCTGGTGTTCCAATTATTGGTACAAAACCTCAAGATATTGCATTAGCTGAAGATCGTGAAGAATTTAGTGCATTAATTGAAGATCTTGAAATTTTACAACCAGCTAGTGGTATGGCTGTTGATCTTGAAACTGCTTGCAAAGTAGCCGCAAATATTGGTTATCCTGTAATGGTTCGTCCTTCCTTTGTACTTGGTGGGCGTGCTATGCGTATTATTCATAGTGAAACAGAACTTATTGATTATGTAAATGATAAAACCAATGGCTTAAATCTTGGTATTAATAATCCTATTTTAGTAGATAAATTCCTTGAGCAAGCTATTGAAATTGACGTTGATGCTGTTGTTGATGGTGATAAAGTAACCATAGCAGCCATTATGGAACATATTGAACAAGCTGGTATTCACTCTGGAGATTCTTGTTGTTCTATTCCAACACATACACTTAGCGATGAAATAAAATCTGTTATTCGTTCCTATACCCATAAGCTTGGCAAAGCACTGCACACAGTCGGACTTTTAAATATTCAAATGGCTATTTATAAAGGAAGTGTGTATGTTATTGAAGCTAACCCTAGAGCGTCAAGAACTGTCCCCTTTGTTTCTAAAGCAACGGGCAGAAATATTGCAGGTATTGCTGCAAAAATTATGACAGGTCTTAGTCTAAAAGATGTAAACTTTACAGATGAACCTAAACTCCTCTATCATGCTGTAAAAGAAGCAGTTATTCCGTTTGAACGTTTTCCCGGTGCTGATGTCAATCTTGGACCAGAAATGCGTTCTACTGGTGAAGTAATGGGTATTGATAGAAGTTTTGGTATGGCTTTCTTAAAATCTCAAGCAGGAACAAGAACTCCTGTACCTGTAAATGGTAAAGTAATTCTTACAGTTACAGACCAAGACAAAGAACCTTTAGTACCTCTTGCTGCACGTTTAAAAGCTCTTGGATTTACGCTTTATGCAACACCAGGTACAAAAGAAATGCTTGATAATAAAGGCATTGAAACAAAACTTATTGTAAAAATTGGACAACAACGTCCTCACCTTTTAGACTTTATTAGAAATGGTGAAGCGGCAATGATTGTTAATACTGTTAGCGGCTCAACTTCTGCTCGTGACGCAAATACCATTAGAACAGAAGCTCTTGCTCGCCGTATAAATCTTATTACAACCCTTGCTGCTCTTCGTGCAACAGTTGAAGGCTTAGAAGCTCGTCAACAAGAACAACGCGTAGTAGCTCCATTACAAGATTACTATGCTGGCTATATTCAAGGAAAAGCAAATGACTAATCCTTTTGAATTTGAAGAATATTCATTAACTTATGATGATAAACCACATGAAGAATGTGGTATTATAGGAATATACCATGTAAAAGATGCTGCACAGCACGCAAGTTTAGGCTTGCACGCTTTGCAACATCGTGGGCAAGAATCCGCTGGAATTGTAAGTGCTGATCAAGGAGTATTACATATACATCGTGGTATGGGCTTAGTTTCCAGTGTATTTGGTAAAGGCGAAGGTAAAAATATGCCAGGCAATGCTGCCATTGGTCATGTGCGTTATTCTACCGCAGGTGGAAGCACCATAGCTAATGCTCAACCCCTTATGGGTTATTATAGCGAAGGACAAGTAGCTTTAGCTCATAACGGAAACTTATATCATGGTCCTGCCTTACGTGATAAATTAATCCATTCTGGAGCATTACTCCAAACCACAAGTGATAGCGAATTTTTCTTACATCTTTTAGCACAAAAACAAGCAAGTACAGATGAAGAAATAGCAAGCGTTTTTGAACAAGCAGAAGCAGCTTTTTCTGTTGTATTATTGTTTCCTAATAAAATGGTGGCAGCTCGCGATCCTTGGGGATACCGTCCTTTAGTTCTTGGTCGCATGGGTGATGGCTTTGTTGTTGCCTCTGAAACCTGTGCCTTTGATCAAATAGGTGCAACCTTTGAACGTGAAGTTGAACCTGGTGAAATGATTACCTTTACAGCAGGTGGTTATCGCTCAACGTATTTTGGTGATAGAACAGTTCGTCAACAACGTTGTCTGCTTGAACTTATTTATTTTTCTCGTCCTGATTCCAATGTATTTGGACATACTCCCCACGTTTTCCGCCGACAAACAGGACACGTTTTAGCAAAAGAACAACCAGCTGATGTTGATATTGTTGTGGCTATTCCTGATTCTGGTTTATCAGCAGCTATGGGTTACGCTGAAGAACTTGGCATTATGGTAGATCGTGGCCTTATTCGTAACCACTATATAGGACGAAGCTTTATTGCTCCAGGTCAAGGAGCTAGAGTAGCAGCTGTACGCATGAAACATAATGTTGTGAAAGATGTAGTCAAAGGCAAACGTGTTTGTCTTGTTGATGATTCCCTTATTCGTGGAACAACAACAGCAGCACTTGGGAAAGAACTTCGTGATGCTGGAGCAACAGAAGTACATTTGCGAATTGCCTGTCCTCCTGTAAAATTCCCTTGCCATTTTGGCGTAGATTTTCCTCATTATGAAGAATTACTTGCTTATCAACATTCCGTAGAAGAAATTCGCTCAATCCTTAATATGGATAGCTTAGGCTATCTTTCCCTAGAAGGTATGCGTTCTTGTCTTGCTGATGAAGCAATGCAATACTGTACTGGTTGCTGGAGTGGTGAATATTTGAATACAAAATAGTTTTTTGAGAGGGAAACTTTTGAAAAAGTTTCCCTCTCAAACTCTCCTTTCAAAACTTTTTAATAAAGACCACTCACTAAACAATTAATTTTATTATATTAAAGCAACAAAAAAAGGGAGCATACGCTCCCTTGAAAAATTTTTATGCTTGTGGTTTTGGACGAACAGTAAGTACAGGAACTTTTGATTGTGTAACAACTTTCTCTGCGACAGAACCAAATAAAATACGGTCAATTCCTTTACGACCATGAGTTCCCATAATAATAAGATCTGCATGATATTTTTCTGCTGCAGCCAAAATTTCTTCTGTTGCATAGCCTACGACAACTTCTGATTCTACATCAACACCTTGAAAATGTTTAGCTGTAAAATCAGACATACTTGCTTCTGCACCAGTAACAATTTCACCTACAAAGCCATCAATGGTGCTTGGGGCAACATGGAAACCTGTATATTGTGTCATGGTTGGAGCAACATAAATTGCATGGACTTTTGCACCAGACAGTTTTGCAAGCATAGAGGCTTGTTCTGCCACAAGTTGACTATGTTCAGATAAATCTAACGCACAAATAATATTTTTTAATGCTGGCATAAAGATACCTCTTCTAACGTGGTTTTATAGGTTTTAAAAGAATGGTATTCTTTAGTGAAACTTTTGTCAAGAGAACCAACTAAGACTTTTTGCATAAAAAATCGTTAAATA
>JARHYD010000043.1 GCA_029258655.1 Mailhella sp. | reverse complement strand
TCGGGTCAAAGGGGTGAAACCCCTTATAAAACGTGATACTATGTAATAGTAGAATAAATAAGAAAATGTTATATAAAAACAAGAAAAATAAAAATTAATTTAGAAACACACATTAATTTAAAAACATACTCTAATATTTTTTTATTCTTTTATTTTCTATACAATATATGCATTTTATAGTATATTTTTTCACACTTTATAAATAAAAACTTTTTTGCATTAAACCTAATAGTAAGAGAAAATTATGCAAAATATTAATGATGAAAACAATAAAAATACCTTAGAAGAAACATTTATTCCCATACAATTACCTTCTCCTCGCAAAAGTATTTTAGCTGCTCGATTTGCCTATTTATCTTTAGGTATGGCTATGGCAATTTGGGCAAGCCTTATTCCCTATACAAAAATGCGACTTGGTGTAAATGAAAGAGAACTTGGTCTACTTTTACTTTGTTTAGGACTTGGGGCAACAGCATCTATGCCCATTGCAGGAGCATTTACTGCAAAATATGGTTGTAAAAAAATGCAGATTATTGGTATTCCTATTTATTATGGTTCATTATTTATTTTGTCGTTTGTACCTAATCCATTAAGCATGGTTATTTTCTTAACGCTTTTTGGGGCAATGTCTGGAATGCTTGATGTTGTAATGAATTTGCAGGTTGCTTACCTTGAAAAATCACTACAAAAACGCCTTATGTCCAGTTTACATGGTATGTATATGGTAGGGGTTGCTTGTGGTGCTGGTGCTATGATTCTATTATTAGAATTAACAAAAAATCCTTTTTTTTCGACTACAATTTGTTGCCTAACAATTTTAGGTGGCCTTTTTTATTCTTATCGTTATTTTTATCCTAAAGTAACAAGTAATGAAAAAGTTTCTTTTATTATTATTCCTAAAGGAATTCTTTTTTTCTTGGGAATAGTTTGCTTTTTTCTTTATATGATTGAAGGGGTTCTCATGGATTGGAGTGCCTTATTTATGATTGAAATAAAAGGAGTTGAAAAAGCACAAGCAGGTATTGGCTATGCTCTTTTTGCTATAACCATGACTTTAGGGCGTATGGTAGGAGATAGAATTGGTGCAAGGGTAGGATCAAAACCGTTATTATTATATGGGGTTTTATTGTGTATTATTTTCTTCTTAGGTATAGCTCTTATTCCCTATATTCCTTTAACCTATATTTGCTTTTTTATGCTTGGTATTTGTGCCTCAAACACTGTCCCCATGCTTTTTGCCCTTGTTACCAAAAATCCTCTTGGAAGTCTAAGCAATAGCATTGCTGCTGTCAGCACCATTGGATACTTAGGACTTTTAGCTGGCCCTGCAATTATGGGTTTTGTTGCACATCATTTTGGGCTTGCTTTTGTTTTTATTGTTATGGCATTTTTTCTTTTTTGCGTTGCCTTGCTTGTGGCAAAACTTCCTTTAAAACAATAAAACATTTTAGGGAGTGTTTTTAATTAATTATAATTAGGGTGTGTTTCTAAATTACTTATAATTACTTTAACATATTAGACTTGTAAAACAAAAAATATTTTCCTAAAATCACTGACCTTACAAGCTTCACTCTTTGTAAGCAAGGACAAAGCAATTTATTAAAGAGTATTACCAAAAAGAACTCTTGGCGGGCATTGCTTGGGGGCTAAAGCAACTACTAAAGAGTGACAAAGGAATTTCCTTTATACCGAGTTTACGAATGTTTAAGAAAATAGCCAGTAACATTAAAAGGAATTTCCCCTTGATCTGGACAAAAAGTACGCTAATGGAGATAAGGGAAAAAACTTTTTGCTTTCTTTTTCCTTGCTTTTGCTTATAAAGTAATTTAAAAAAAGAAAAAATTCTTTATTAGGTTAATATGAATTTCGTAACCCTGTATTTTTCTATATTTTTTCTCTTTGTTCTTGCTTTTTTTTCATGTAGTCCACGTTCTCTAAAAGTACAAAGTTTTATGCTTTTATGCTTTAATCTTTTCTTTTATGCTTGTGCTGGAATACAATTTTTACCTTTGCTTTTTTTTGTAGCTTTTCTCAATTACCTTTCTGGAAAATTGACAAATAGCCACCCCCCTAAAAAACACGTTACCCGTCGTGCTATTATTCATTTTATTGTTGCCCTACATATTTTATTACTTGGATTTTATAAGTATTACGAATTTTTCATTTTAAATATAGAAGCATTATTAGGTCAACTAGGGATAAATATTAGTCTTATTGGTTTATTACCTAGTATGGATATTTTATTGCCAGTAGGACTTTCTTTTTATATTTTTCAAGGCCTTTCCTATTCCATAGATAGATATAGAAATATTAGTTTAAAACCACGTAGTTACCTTGACGTATTACTTTTTGTTTCCTTTTTTCCGACAATTTTAGCTGGACCTATTATGCGTAGTCACCAATTTTTTGGACAACTCATAGAAGAAACTACTCCACAAGATAAAGAATACAAAATCCAAGAAAAACAATGGATTAACCACGACATTACAGAAGGTTTTACATATATTTTAAGTGGCTTATTCAAAAAAGTTGTTCTTGCTAGTTATTTATCCGAACATATTGTGCGTGATGTTTTTCAAAATCCAGATTTTTATAGTTCGGAAACTGTTCTTATTGCTAGTTACGCCTATGCAATGCAAATTTTTTGTGATTTTTCTGGATATTCTGATTTAGCCATTGGTATTGGACGATTAATGGGATTTAAAATTCCAATAAACTTTAATGCTCCTTATCTTGCCACAAGTTTACAAGATTTTTGGCATAGATGGCATATCAGCCTTTCAACTTGGCTTAGAGATTATTTATATATTTCCTTAGGTGGAAATAGAAAAGGAAACAAATACGTAAACTTATTTATAACTATGACCTTAGGGGGCTTATGGCATGGAGCACATTTACGTTTTCTTATTTGGGGCATGGCACATGGTTTAGGTTTAGGAATTAATCATGCATGGCAAAAAATTTGTCCTTTTAGCCCTAAAAAAGCAAAAAAAGAATATCCTCTTGTTTTAACGAAGATTTATTCTTTTTTTGCTTGGTTTATTACCTTTCATTGCATCACTATTTTATGGTTATTTTTCCGAGCTGATACAAGCCAAAAAGCTCTTGAAATGTTACAAAGAATAGCTCTTTTTACCACAGAAGGCGATGGGTATCCTTTACTTGTACTTGTTGCGATTTTTACAACTATACTCCTGCAAATAATAGGTAAACATTGTTTTCAAGGTTTTAGTTATATACTTGGAAAATTATGGTTACCTTTTAAAATTCTTCTTATTGCCTTTTGTTGTGCTGTGATCTTAAAAATGGGTCCAGACGGCGTTTTACCTTTCATTTATTTCCAATTCTAATGAGTTAGTGTTATGAAAATACAAAATATTGCACGAAAAAGTTTAATCATTTACCTTTGTGTTTTTTGTATAATGCTTCTTTTTGAAGCTGCAAGACTTAATCCATTGCTAGAGCGTGAAGGTGCAAAATATACTCTTTTTTTAAAAACAAAAGATTTTTTGACTAGTCTTGGCGAACAAACAAAAATTTACAATTTAAGTGATTATTTACATGAAACATTTTTAAATATTGCAGAAAATCCAACTCTTAGCACTAATCAAAATTTAACACCAAAAATTATAGCGTTTTTTTCTTCTACAAAAAAAGAAGAAAAAATTCATACTAATCCCAATCAAGAATTACAAGAAAGAACAATATCTTCTGAAAATATAAAACAGAAAACAACAAGTAACCAAGAAAGAACAACAGAACAACACAAAGAAAATACTGTAACCAATACTCTTGAGCAAGAACAAGCACAAACACAATCAGTAGAACAAACACAAGAAAATCAAAAAAAACAACAAACAGAAAATAATAGCAAAACTCAAGAAATAACCAACACAGAAGAAGCAACAGCATATACCTATAATAATAACAATTTTCCTTTTCAAGCAAGCCTAATTACTAAAGCACAAAATGAAGAAAGCCTTGATCAATATGCTGTACGTATGCCAGATTTTGGTAAGAAAAAAACGGTATTAATTATTGGTGATAGTATGATGATGGAAGGTCTTGGGCCAACGCTACACCATAGACTAAGGAATCGTGACAATTTAGATGTTTATCGAGAAGGGAAGTATTCATCAGGTTTAAGTCGACCAGATTTTTATGATTGGCCTACCAATTTAACAGCAATGCTTAAAAAATATAATCCAGATCTTTTAATAATGAGCATGGGAGCAAATGATACGCAAGACATTGTTATTAATAAAAAACGATATTTTATTGATACAAAAGAATGGGCAAAAATTTATTTGCAACGTTCAAAGGATTTTATTGCCTTAGCTGACAATGGCAAACGCCATATTTTATGGGTAAGTTTACCTGTTATGGGCAAAGAACCATATTTTACTCGTACAAAGCTTATCTCAAAATTGCAATTAGAGGCAAGCCAAACAGTTAAAAATGCAAGTTTTGTTAATATTCAGCATTTACTTACTGATGAAAAAGGAAAATATACTACTTTTTATAAAGATAAAAATAACAAAAGCATACGGTTACGCTCTCAAGATTTAGTCCATGTAAGTAATGAGGGTGGAGAAATTCTTACAGATTACGTTCTCCCAAGTGTTAATTCTCATATCAATAGCCTTTATGCAGAGGAAATGGGCAATATCTATCCTCCTGTTGCAGGCATGGCAAACCATGTTGTTTTCACGTCTTCTTTACGGCAAAAACAAGTAGAATATATGATATGGTTGCCAGAAACAAATAACAAACTCACAAACCAAGCAAAAAGCCCAGTAGATACACAAAAACTTCTTGCAGAACAATTAGAAAATAAACGCTATCCTGTGCTTTATCTTTTACATGGAGCGTATGGCAGTGCAGAAGATTGGAATATATACATTGGAAAAAAATTACAAGAAATAGCCACACAAAAAAAGGTTATTATAGTTGCACCAAGTTGTGAGCCTTTTGGTTGGTATGTGGATAGCCCTCTTATTAAAAATAATCAAATTGCAAGTTTTTTAATAAAAGAACTTATTCCACACATAGACTCATTATACCCAACCAATAAACGTCGTGCTATTGCAGGCTTAAGCATGGGGGGACATGGAGCATTATTAACAGGCTTTAAAAATCAAAATATGTTCCAATCTATGGCAAGTATAAGTGGAGTTCTTGATATTCGTACACATAAAAATCAATGGAAAATCAAAGAGTTATTAGGTGAATATGTTCCTTTGGCAAAAACGCAAGATAAAAAAACAACAAATACAAATTTAGAAATAAATGAAACACAAAAAATAACAGAAGCAACAGAACAAAAAAATACCCAAAAAACTCTCAGCAAAGAAGAATTAGAAAAACAAGCTGAAACACGTAAACTTTGGGATAATAACGCCGTTTATGCTTTGATAGGCATAAAATGGCCTGCTACCAGCCCAAGACATATTATTATTGTTACAGGCGATCAAGATACCCTTGTTTTAGAAGAAAATAGAAAAGCACAAGATCTTCTTCATAAACGAGGCTTTAAATTTGATTATCGCGAAGAACAAGGAATACATGATTGGAATTTCTGGAAAATTCATATTCCTGCAACATTAGAAAAACAAGCAAATTATCTTAATAGTTTAAAATAAAAAATAGTTATTAGGCATTGTTAGGGGGAAAACTTTTGAAAAAGTTTCTCCCCCTAAACCCCCCTTACAAAACTTTTTGTGTTTTTTATAAGTTATTATAGAGAAAATATATTCCAATAAATAAAGCCCAAACGTTACACAAAAACAAAGTTTGGGCTTTATTTAATAGGGCTTTGGGGAAATCATTTCCTAAAAGAACCTAATTAACAAAATAAAAAAATTTGACATTTCATATATATATATATATGAAATAAATCATACAAGGAGATAGTTTATGCAAACAAAAAATGCTATTGGAAATTTGGTTAATCGTTATCGTGCTATATTAAAAAAATGTAATCTTTTAAACACATTCGGCTCTCTCACTATTGCTAGTGCTATGGTTTTAGGTGGTGCAGTTATTGCCCAAGCAAAACCTATTACACAAGAAAATCTTAAATTAAATGGTAATAGTGTTACTGCTCAATATGATAATAAAGATAAACCAGAAGTTGATAAAGACGGATATATTCAAATTGGAACATTAACTGGTTCTGGTACACTTACTGCTGATAACTATGTTCAATTTACCAAAGAACAAAATTGGACTGGAAATATTACTATTAACGCAGGATTAGGTGAGAAAATTGGTAATGATCAAATAGCGATTGATTTTCAAGACAAACTTACAGTAAAAAATGGATCAGTCAATTTAAATGCAGGTAAATATTATGCTGAATTTATAAAAGATGTTACAGTAGATAAAGCAAACATGAACGTTACAGCTGATAAATTTATTTACTTTGATGAAAATTTTACAGCACAAAATAACGCAAATATTAATTTAACAGCAAAAGATGATATCTCTTTTTACAATAATTTTACCGTAAAAAATAATTCTAATATTAATATTAATTCATCAGCAGTTGTTAATTTTACAGAAAAATTTACAGCTGAAAATAAAAGTAATGTAAACATAACAAGTAAAGATAATGTACAATTTTTTAATGATGCCACAGTAACCAACTCAAATCTTAATATTAATGCAAAAAATAACATTACCTTTGAAGGAAAACTTGATGCAAGTAATGCTACAAATATTAATTTAAAATCTGAAAATGGAAATATTGATTTTCAAAAAACAGTTAACGTTTCAAACTCTACTTTAACTGCAAAAGCTCATAGTATCCATTTTGTAGATGATCTCATGGCAGATAAAGGAGCAAAAGTTACATTAACTGGTAAAACTACTTTTGATAAAAATATTATAATAAAAAATGATGTAACAAAACCTGTATCTGGTGCATTTACAGAAGTTACTATTGATGAAATTACAGATAAAGTTGTTGCTAGTGTAGAAGGCTATCAAGACACAATGCAAGGCAATGGTTCTGCCTTACATATTAAAAAAGGATTAGAACATGGTGGTGAATTTACCACGAAAACAAATGGTTTTATTTCTTTAGGTGATCATGGAATTTATACACCAAATTCACCAGAAGCTGACATTCACACATTATTTAATGATGCAAGTAAAAATTTAGCTGAAAATGTAGAAGGTATGGATAAACTTCCATACGAAAAAGTAGAAAATTATTATCAATCTGGTGCTGTTATTGCAACTCCACTTAGCTTAAAAAATACCACAATTAACCTTATTGCTAATGGAACAGCTGATTTTAAATCAGGAACAACTCCAACAGCTCAAACAAATGGTCTTTATGTTGCAAAGCAAAACCTCCTTATTACAGATTTAGCTAATGTAGCAAAAAATAATGCAACAGAAAAAAATAATACATTAATTGATAATACTGCTAACAAAACAGTAAAATTTGATAATGGTTCTGGTTTGCACGTTATAGGTGTTACCGCAACAGGTAAAGACGAATATTATACTATCATCAAAGGTGGCGTAAAAGACTTTACTCAAGCAACTGATAAAGATAAAAATGGTAAAATTGATAAAGATAGTGGCGTATATGTAAGTGGTAACGCATTATTTGATATCAAAGCAGAAGCAAAAGATGATAACCTTATTGCAAATGTTACCTACATTGAAGATAATGGCATTACAACTGCTCTTGATCCAAGCTTAGGTAACCTTATTGGTAATCACTATAAAAATGGTGGTGGAGAAACAAATGCTTTAGTTACTGGAGCATTAAATAATGCAGCTATGACTAATGCTCAACGTGTTGAAACCATTGAAAGTGCTGCAAGATCTGTAATTATTTCTGGAGTTCCTCAACAAGCCATTAACATTGCAACAGGAACAGCAGATTATGCAAATGCTCGAACCTCTTTTACTCCTCACGTAGCTGGTGCTGCTGCTATTGCTGATAATGGTCAATACACCAATATTTCTGCTGGTGATAACATGGCAAATGGTGCAAACCTCTGGATTATGCCAATGTACCAACATCAAAAAGCTGATGGTTTCCAATCTGGTATCTACACAACAGGTTATGATTCTAACTTTGGTGGAGTAGTACTTGGTGCTGACTACACTTGGGCAAATAGCCTTCGTCTTGGTGCTATGATCAATATGGGAACAGGTTCTTCTGAATCTAATGGAAATCTTGCTAAAACTGAAAATGATTTCGATAGCTTAGGTGGTGGATTATACGCAGGTTACATGATTGGTAATATCGGACTTAGTGCAGATGTTAACTACACAAATGTAAGCAATGATGTAAAACAAACCAATTCTCTTGGCTTATTAGCTGGTGAATTTGATACTAATGTTATCAGTACAGGATTAAAAGCTGAATACAACTATCAAATAAATGATGTTAACATTATTCCTCACTTAGGTGTACGCTTTAGCCACATTAACATAGACCAAGCAAATATGGTTATGGCTGGTCAAAATGTTATTTCAACAAAAGACGCTGACGCAAATATCTGGCAATTCCCTGTTGGTGTAACTGTATCTAAAGATATTAAAACAGCTAGCGGTTGGAACGTAAAACCAATGGTTGACCTTTCTATTATTCCTGTTGCTGGTGATAAAAACATGGCACAAGACATTAGCTTTACTGGAATCAATGGCGTAGCTACTATGGAAAGCGAAATCATGGATAGTGTATCTGGTCGTGCTCAAGTTGGTGTAGAAGTAAGCAAAAATAACTACTACATGGGACTTGATTATGCTTATCAAGGTTCTTCCAATATGGATAGCCACAATGTACAAGCTACCTTTGGTATAAAATTCTAATAAAATAATCTTACAACAATTTTAATCATTATATAAAATTACAAAAAAATATATCCCCTTTATATATAAATAAAGGGGATTTTTTTTATAGTAATTTTTCTTATCCTTTAATCGCATATATAAAATCAATCAATAGTTTTCTCAATAATATAAATAAACTAGGGTCTGTTTCCAAATTATGTATAATTAAAACTTTGTTCTCTAATAATAAAAATAAAAGACTTGCAGTGTAGTGGTATTATAAATAATTTTTTTATTTTTGAGAAAAAAAATTTTCTACTCATACCCTAAAATAGGCAAATTTATTGAAACATATTTCAATAAATTTGCTTGATTGAGGGGGCTTGGGGGAAATCATTTCCCCCAAAGAAAAAGTAAAATAACATTAATTTAGAAACACACCCTATATAAAAAAATATCCTCTTTTGAAGAGCATAAAACAAATCAAAAGAGGATACATACTATAATCTTATCTACTACAAAAACAAGTAGTTAGTATAAAAACATAAACAGATTATTTTGCCTCCATAGCACGTAGCTTTGTATATAATTCATACATTTTTGGGGCATCTGGGAATAATACTTTCTTTTGAGACAAATCTTTTCCTATTAACCCATTATATTCACTTGAGTAACGGTAACTTCTATGCGTGTAATTTTTCATAATATTATGTCCACCATTTGTTCCGTCCTCTTCTGTCAAAAGGGCACGAGGAGTATCGCCAACCCAAGGACTAATATATTCCCAAACTACTTCTGGTTTATCTGTGCAAGTTACTTCAATCATATGTCCTGTATTCGTAGAAGTAATTAATATATTTCCATTAGGAAGTTTTTGAGCTGCACCTTGATATGCAGAATAAAAACCATTCATATTAACAGCCTTATATTCCCAAATAATCTTATTTTGTTTTATATCAAAAATAACAGCTCGAGAACGATTTTTTTCTGGATTTTGCCAACCATTATCAAAAATAAGAATTTTATTATCACCTAACCATGTTGCATTATGAGGGCCAAAAAGCTGTTGATCTCCTGCTTGGCACCAACTAGGTTTTATAGCCTTGCTATTATGTGTAGTAGGATTGCCAAAACGATATTCAATTTTTCCTGTAGCCTTATTAATAAGGAAAATTTCCCCAAAATTTCGAGAACAAAGAATAATTTGATTTGTTTCAGGAATATAATCTAAACTATTGCAATGGCTCCAATCAGAACTTCTATAATAATTATCTGTTGGTAAGAAATAATTAATATTGAGTTTATCATTACCTTCCCCAATATTATCCCACATATTCCATTGCCAAACTTCTTTGCCATTTTTATCTACTTCAATAATAGAATCTGGCCAAAATTCTCCCCATTTAATACCATCATCTTCGCGACTATCCCGAGCAGGAATAGTGCCTTTCATACGACCTTTTTTTTCAGCTTCTGCAATAGTTTTTCGTGACCATGTTAAAAGCAATGTATTACCATTTTCAAGACGTTTAAAACAATGGTGCAAGGTTCTGTCTTTACTTTCAATTTTAAATTCCCAAACAACTTTCCCGTTCCAATCAAGCTCTTGAATTCCTGTATACGCACCACCAAAAGGAACTAAATCCTTTGTGCGATACCCGCGAACAATATTACCATTAGGCAAAATTTCTGCATATAATCCGGGACGATACTCTGTATCCCATGTATGCACAACATTACCTTCCATATCAATAAGATATGTATTTGTTCCTGTATTAGGAGAAATAATAGTATACCCATTAAATGCTTTTTCTTTATTCCAATATAATGTTCCTGTTGGAGTAGAAAGAGCTTCAATAGCATAACTAGTCTGATGATAACCTGTTAATAAGCCTAAAACTAAAAGACAACTCATAGATAATTTTTTCATAATGCCTCCCAAGTTATACATATTGTTAATATTTTCACGTGTTATTTTCTCATATCATATCTATTCCTTTTAAAATGTAGCACTTACTACATTTTATAAAAAAATATTCTTTTTTTTGTATATTATTATATTATATTAAAAATAAAAAAAGAATATTATTACAATAAATTATATTTAACTATAATAGTATTATTGTAATTTATTATTTTTAGAACAAAATATAAAATATGTTTTTAAAACATCTAATAAAAAATAAAATTAATTTAGAAACATACTTTATTAGGTGTTGTTAGGGGGAAAACTTTTGAAAAAGTTTCTCCCCCTAAAACCCCCTTACAAAACTTTTTGTGTTTTTTATAAGTTATTATAGAGAAAATATATTCCAATAAATAAAGCCCAAACTTTGCACAAAAACAAAGTTTGGGCTTTATTTAATAGGGCTTTGGGGAAATCATTTTGCTTTAGCCGTTACAACAAAGGAAATTACGGATAAAGACCATGTAATCCAAAAAAAATATAAAAACATAAAATACAAGTTATGCTTTTTTCTCTATTTTAGCCCAGCTATCTTTTAATGTTACTGTTCTATTAAATATAGGTTTTTCTGGGCTACTATCATAATCAACACAAAAATAAGCAAGACGTTCAAACTGTACTTTTTCACCAACAGGAAGAGTAGCAAGGTGTGGTTCTGCAAAAGCTTTTACTACTTTTAAGCTATCTTTATTAATTAAATCAGTAAAATCTTCTACATCTTCAGCAGCAGGATTATCCATTGGGAATAAATGATCATAAAGACGAGCTTCTATTTCTTTTGCGTGTTTTGCACTTACCCAGTGAATAGTTCCTTTTACTTTTCTTCCGTCTGGAGATTGTCCGCCTTTAGTTTCTGGATCATAGGTACAAATAAGTTCAATAATATTTCCGTTTGCATCTTTCACAACTTCTTTACAAGTAATATAATAAGCATAGCGTAAACGCACTTCATTACCAGGTGAAAGACGAAAATACTTTTTAGGTGGATTTTCCATAAAATCATCACGTTCAATATAGAGTTCACGGCTAAAAGGAACTTTTCTTGTTCCATAGCTTTCATCTTCTGGGTGAAGTGGACAATCAAAAAATTCCTCTGCGTTTTGATCGTAATTTTCAATAGTCACTTTTATTGGATCAAGCACAGCCATTAAACGTGGGGTAATGGAATTTAGATGTTCACGAACGCAAAACTCTAACAAACTATAATCAACCATAGAATCAGCAGCTCTTGCCACGCCAATTTTAGAGCAGAAATTACGAATAGCCTCTGGAGTATAACCACGTCTACGCAGACCACTTATAGTTGGCATTCTAGGATCGTCCCAACCATTTACAAAGTTATTTTGTACTAAATGAATAAGTTTCCGTTTAGAAAGCATTACATGAGTAAGATTTAACCGTGCAAATTCAATTTGTTGAGGATGATATAATTCTAATGCATCAAGAACCCAATCATAAAGTTCACGGTTGTTTTCAAATTCTAAGGTACAAATTGAATGGGTAATATGCTCAAGAGAATCAGAAATGCAATGAGTAAAATCGTACATAGGATAAATATGCCACTTATCACCTGTTTTATGGTGATGAGCATGGCGAATACGATAAATAGTAGGATCACGCATAATGATATTGGGGGACGCCATATCTATTTTTGCACGAAGTACCATTTTTCCTTCTTCCACTTCACCTGTTTTCATTTTTCTAAAAAGTGCTAAATTCTCTTCAACAGAACGATTACGATAAGGACTTTCTTTACCCGGTTCAGTTAATGTACCACGATATTCACGAATTTCATCTGCACTAAGTTCGCAAACATAAGCTTTGCCTTTCATAATCAATTTTTCAGCTAATTCATAAAGCGTATCAAAATAATCTGATGCATAATGAATATTACCATTCCATTGAAAACCAAGCCATTTTACATCTTCTTGAATAGAATCAACGTATTCTGTATCTTCTTTTACTGGATTAGTATCATCAAAGCGTAAATTACATAATCCATTATAATCTTTAGCTATTCCAAAATTTAGACAAATAGATTTTGCGTGTCCTATATGCAAATACCCATTGGGTTCAGGGGGAAAACGAGTATGAACACGAGAATCAAAGCGACCACTCTCATTATCTTGATTAATTCTTGTACGGATAAAATCCGTGTTAACTTTTTCTTTTTCGTCCAAATTGCTCATATTTTCCTCACAAAATTTTTGTGAAAAAAATATAAACATTAGTCAATCAAAAGTCCATAGAAGAATAAAAGTTAAAAAAAATTAAAAAAAAATAAAAAAATTTTTTCTAAAATTTTGTGTATTTTTTTGCATAATAAATCTTTAAAAATACCTTAAAAGTACCTTATATTATGCAATATTATGGTAATTTTTTTTCCTTTTATGGTAAAAAAGGAAGCAATTTTTACCAGATAAAAATTTTTCTATAAAAAACAATTAGATAAAACAATATAAATATAATATTCAATATGTAAAAGAATTTTTTTTTAGTAAAATTTCCATAAAAAAAGGGTTTAAAAATAAATTTTTAAACAAAAAATTTTCCATGTAACGACACCATGCACAACACCCTTTTTTATAAAAAAAAATAATAATATCAAAGTTAAATAACATATTATCCTAATTGACAACATATATATATATATAGTGTGAATGAAAATATTTTTACTTGGAGATAGTTTATGCAAACAAAAAACAGGATAAATTCTTATCATGTGCATTTTAGAAAAAGTAGTCTAATTCGCACTCTTAGTTCTTTTGCCATTATAGGGGGGGCAATATTTGGTAATATCAATCTAGCACAAGCAAATATTACCGAAATAAACACAGATAAAAAATTAAATAATGAAATTATCAGCTCTCAATATAACGATCCCAATAAACCAGATACGCAAAAAGATGGTTATACAAAAATTTCTGGTAAATTATCTGGAACAGGAACAATTTCCGCAGATAACTATATTGAAATAAACAAAGCCCAACAATGGGAAATTGAAAATTTAACACTCATTGCAGGGAAAAGTAAAACCCCAAGTTCAAAAATAGATGTATTAGAATTTAAAGATACTTTTAATGTCAGCACAGGAAAATTAACGTTACTAGCTAAACAAGGCAATATTAAATTTAATAAAGATTTTACTGCTGATAATAAAGTAATCACAACAATGACAGCAGAAAAAGGTAATATTGTTTTTAATAATACGTTTAAAGCACAAAACGGAGCAACTGTTTTTCTTAATGGTAAAACAGAATTTAAAGGTAATGTAGAAGTAACACATAAAGCCTCTCAACCTATTCCGGGTGCTTATACCTCCGTTGTAGTTGAAGAACTTGGCTCTACTATAAAAAATGCAACTATTGAAGGCTATCAAAACACAGCTTTTTCTAATGGATCAGCATTACAAATCAAAAAAGGATTAGAACATGGTGGTAATTTTACCGTTAAAACAAATGGATTTTTAATTTTAGGAGATACTATCTCAGCGTATGATCCAAATTCTCCTCAAGACCTAAATAAAATATTTATTGATGCTGCTACCTATCTTCATAACAATGTAGAAGGAATGGATAAGTATAGCATTAATGTTATTGATGCAAATTATTATCAATCAGGAGCTGTTATTTCAAGCCCAATTAATCTAAATAATACCACTATTAATCTTATAGCAAGCTCAACTAATTTTAATGGTGGTACACCTAATACCCCAAGCTCACAAGCAAATGGTCTTTATGTTGCCAAGCAAAACTTCCTTGTTGCTGATTTTACAAATATAGGAAAAAATAATGCAACAGAAGATAAAAATGTATTAATAGATAACACAGGAAAAAAACAAGTAAAATTTGAAAATGGTTCAGGTTTACATATTATAGGTATGACTCAAACTAAAGACGGCGAATACTATACGCTTATTAAAGGTGGCGTAACAGAGAGTGGTTTTAAACAAGCAACAGATACCAATAAAGATGGTAAAATAGACATTGACAGTGGGGTATATGTAAGTAGTAATGCCTTATTTAATATTAGCACAGAAGTAAAAGATAATAACCTCATTGCTCATGCAACCTATAATGAAAAAAATGAAGTAACTAATAATCTTAGTCCTTCATTGGGCTCTCTAATAGCTAACCACTATAAAAATGGCGGTAAAGATACTAACCCATTTGTTTCAGAAGTATTAAATAGTCCATCACTTAAAAATTCCCAACGTGTAAAAGCTCTTGAAGGTGCAGCACGAGCAGTTCTTATTTCTGGAGCACCTCAACAAGCAGTAAACATTGCAACAGATACCGCTAATTATATAAACTCACGTACTTCCT
Organism: Mailhella sp.; assembly: GCA_029258655.1. GTDB lineage: Bacteria > Desulfobacterota > Desulfovibrionia > Desulfovibrionales > Desulfovibrionaceae > Taurinivorans. The sequence goes on along the minus strand of JARHYD010000043.1, from coordinate 2,405 downwards.
TTACTCCTAGTGTTAAAAATGCTGCTAGCATAAATCAAAATGGTCAACAAACAAATATTGCAGCAGGCGACAATATGGCAAATGGTGCAAATCTTTGGATTATGCCAATGTACCAACATCAAAAAGCTGATGATCTTAAATCTGGTAATTATTCCGTAGGGTATAAATCAAATTTTGGTGGGGTAGTGCTTGGTGCTGATTACACATGGGCAAATAGTCTCCGTCTTGGTGCAAGTGTAAATATGGGAAAAGGTTCTGCAGAATCTACTGGAAAACTTGCAAAAACAGAGAATGATTTTGAAAGCTTAGGTGGTGGCATTTATATAGGGCATACAACAAATAATTTTGGATTAAGTGCTGATGTAAACTATACCAATGTTAATAACGAAATAAAACAAAATAATATCGCAGGTATGTTAACAGGTGATTTTGATACCCATGTTATTAATTCTGGTGTAAAAGCCGAATATAAATACAAAACTAACAACAATGTTAATATTGTTCCCTATGTTGGAGCACGTTATAACCATATAAAAACCGATAAAGTTGATATAAAAATGGCAGGGAGAAACATTAGTTCTGCAAAAAGTACAGAAGCAGATATTTGGCAATTCCCTGTTGGTGTAGCTGTATCTAAAGAAATTAAAACAACCAGTGGTTGGAATGTAAAACCCACAGTTGACCTTTCTATTATCCCTGTTGCTGGTGATAAAAAAATAACACAAGATATTAGTTTTACAGGTATAAACGGTAGTTCTACTTTAGAAAGCGAAATTATGGATAAAGTATCAGGTCGTGCGAAAGTAGGCGTAGAAGTAAGTAAAAATAACTTCTTTATGAATCTTGATTATGCTTATCAAGGTTCTTCTAAAATGGATAGTCACAACGTACAAGCAAACTTTGGTTTTAGATTCTAAAAAAAATAGGATAGGAAATTTAGGGGGAGGACTTTTTATAAAAAGTCCTCCCCCTATAACCCCCTTTCAAAAATTTTTAATCCAAAAATCCTTTTGCGTGCAAAAGGATTTTTTCTTTTACTATATAGAGTGTGTTGCTAATTTTTTTAGAATTACTTTAACAAATTAAGATTGTAACACAAAAAATATTTTCATAAAATCACTAACCTAATAAATTTCACTCTATAAAAGCGAGAAGCAAAGCGACTTTACTGAAAGAGTGTGTACCAGAAAGAATTCTTGGTGGCATTGTTTGGGTCAAAGGGGTGAAACCCCTTATAAAACTTGATACTATGCAATAGTATAATAAATAAGAAAATGTTATATAAACAAGAAAAAATAAAATAAGATTAATTTAGGAACACATCTTAATAAGGAATACAAAAATCTATATGAATATTTCTTATTCTTGCATATAGAAAAAAATTAGGGCATACTTTTTTCACTTTTATAGGTGAGCAATGTATGAAAATTTCTCTTTCCAACAATACAGCTGTTGTTTTCCGTCTTAGTGCTATGGGTGATGTTGCATTATTAACTGGTGTTTTATTATATTGGCATACCCTTTACAATATAAAATTTATTGTTATTACAAAAGAAGAATGGGCAAGTTTATTTCAAAATCACCCTGCTGTTATTAATACAGAAGCCTTAACAAAGGAAAATTTATCACATAAATCATATATAGATATTTGCAAAAAACTTGCGACAAAATATCAAGATTTTCCTTTACTTGATTTACATGCGTCAACACGTTCCCGTATTTTATCTCATCATTGGAAACAAAGTGTGTATCGCTATAATAAAATGCCTATATTACGGCGTTTCTTTTTGTGGTCAAAAGGAAGATTTGGTAAAAAAAAATTATTAGAAAAAAATGTTTGTCAACGCTATGCAGATCTTTTGTGTGCAAATTATGTCAATAAAAATCAATTAAAACCACAAATTTTTCTTGATCCACAAGAAATTTTATACGCTCAACAAACACTTTTAGAACTTTTTCCAGAACAAAATAAAAAAATTCTTGTTATTCACCCTTTTGCTACCCATTCAGCTAAAACATTTAATATAGAACGCTGGCAAGAGCTTGGAGCTATTCTACAACAAAAATACCACATTCTTTGGGTAGGAAAAGGAACTTTACCCGAAACAATACAAGGAAAAAGCCTTGTTAATAAAACTAATTTAAGAGAACTTTGTGCTATATTAAGTCAATCACATTTACTTTTGACAGGTGATTCTGGACCTATGCATTTAGCCAATGCTGTTGATATTCCTTTACTTGCTCTTTTTGGGCCAACTAGCCAAGAATGGGGATTTTTTCCTGTTGGAAATAATGCATACATTTTACAAAAAAATGTTTCTTGCCGCCCTTGTTCTTTGCATGGAAAACAAAAATGTACTCAAAAAGAAAGCTGTTTACAAAAAATTTCCAATGAAGAAATTTTA
>JARHYD010000156.1 GCA_029258655.1 Mailhella sp. | reverse complement strand
TTAAGCAAAAATCTTTAAATTTGAAATTAAAAAATTAATCATTACATCATTTTCTTTACTATTTTGTGAATAATATAAAATATTATCCAAAGCAAAAATAGTAATTGGTGATAATGTATATTTTTGTGTAGGTAAAAGAGGAGGAAGTTCTAAATCTTCGAGAGCTTCTTGTCCAAATACAATTAAAACTCGAGGACGCACTAAATCCATTGCTGACCAAAAAAAACTACTCTCATTATCCATTGCCAATTTTGCTTGCTGATCATTTTGATAAAAAAGTTTATATGGTAAAAATAAATGTGTCCCTTTAGGCAAAGCCAATGCTTTAATAATATTTGCTATAACATTTCTACGATCTGCATTAGGACTATCTGTAAATAAATCTTGCTCAAGCCCCGCATACGTCCAAATAATTTGCTTACTCAAATTTTTAGGACGTTCAAATGGAAGTTTACAACGAACATGGGCTTCTTTCCATGTTTTATTCCATTTATCAAAACTTAACACATTATTATATAAAGGAGGAGCTGGATAATCTTGTGGCTTTTGTGGTAATAGCGATTTTTTATTTGTTCGTTTATTGGTGCTTGGCGTGAAAACAGTTTTTTGCACACCATTATTTGCTTGTTCCAATACTTTTTGTGCCTGAGTTAACGTTGTATCCTTGTCTTGTAGTTTTTTATGTTCTTGTGCAGGACTAAGAATAGTCTTATTTACAAAACTATTTTTTTGCAAAGAAAGAGCCAATGCACTATATTCTTTTTTTTGTAATGAATTTTCAAAAAGAAGATATGTTAATCCTTGTGATTTAAGATTTTGTAATAAAAAAGGATTTTGCATTTTGCTTTTCCTCTTTACTTTTTTTATTCAATACTATTGCACTTTAAATTACAATGAAATACATCAAAAATAATACAAAAAATATACATATAAAAATTAAAGAGCCTCAAGATAAGAAAGCAACTGCCAAGCTAAATCTGCTTTTGACATGGTATTCCATTCTTTTTCATTACCATTTTTATCTGCAATAAGCACTCTATTTGTTTTTGTTCCCATAGCTTCATCAAGAAAATTTCCAACAATAATATCTGCATTTTTTGTTAATAATTTTTTATGGATAGCCAAAGAAAGACTTTCCATATTATTCCCTGATTCTGCACTAAATCCCATAATTTTTTGATGATCTTGTTTTACTGCACCAATACTTTTTAATATGTCTAAATTAGGAGAAAAATGAATACTAAAACCTTGTGTATAATTTTCTTTTTTAAATTTTACTGCTTCAAAATTATCATAATAAGAAGTTTCTTGCTCAATACCTGAACTTGGCTTAAAATCAGCAACTGCTGCAGTAAAAATACCAATATCCATTTTATTCCATAGTTCATGGCATTGTGTATACATTTCATCGGCACTTGTAACATTAAAACGATGAAAATGGGGATCTTGTGGCATATATTGATTAACAGGCCCAGCAACAACATAAACATCTGCTCCTCGAAGCCAAGCACAAATAGCAAGTGCTGTTCCCATAGTTCCTGTTGAATTATTTGTCCAAACTCGAACTGCGTCCCATTTTTCCATAGTAGGACCTAAGGTCACAAGAATTTTTTTACCATAAAGATCTTGCTCTGTTAGTAATGCTAATGTATCATAATAAATTTTTTCAAGCTGTGCTAATCTACCCTGTCCCTCATCTTTACAAGCCATAATACCATTTTCTGGATCTGTAATAAAAAAACCTCGCTCAAGCAATGTTTCAATATTCGCCGATGTAGCAGGATTTGCCCACATTTTAGGATTCATAGCAGGAGCAAGCAAAATAGGCCCATCAAAAGCAAGAGCTTGGCACGTAAGCATTTCATGACTTAATCCCTGTGCTAACTGTGCTAGAGTATTCGCACTTGCAGGAGCAATAAGCATAGCATCTGCCATTTGACCTGGTTCTAAATGATCAAAAGGCAATTCATTATCAAACATATTCTTATAAACTTTGGAAGCCCCTAAAGCTTCAAAGCTAAGGGGCTGTATAAACTGTTTTGCAGCATTTGTTAGTGTTACGCTTACATGAATATTATTTTTTATAAAAGCCCGCATAAGCTCCAAGCTTTTATAAACAGCAACAGAACCACAAACACCTAAATGGATATGTTTATTAGCGTAATGAGAAAATTGTAAAACTTCATGCTGCATAATTTTACCTTAAAAAACAGAATCAGAACCAAAATCATTAAAATTATCATTAATTGGCGTTGAATCCACAGCAGGTGGCAAGTCACCTAAATTAAAAGAGTCGCCATTTTGCGTTGGTAATGAAAAATTATCAATATGATTTACAACCCAAACTTCCATTGCTGTACTAAAATTACCTACACCAATAAAAACAATTAAATATCTTGTTTCTTTATTATAAAGTTGTAAAGATTTTTCACCATGCATTGAACCTATAAGAGTCCAACCTTGTGCTGATAAATTTTGTACCATGTGAGCAGCAAGATTGCTTGCTTCCATACTACCTGTAAAATTTTCTCTTCCTAATTTTTCTCCTGTGGAGTTAATAGTTGTAAGAGTATTCTTTGGATCAGCTTTCATAAGCATAGGAATTGGCACATCAGGAAATTGACTTGTATAGACATTACTTACTGTACTTGTTTGTGGCTGTTCGGGGGAAGAATCAAATCCAGAAAAACACGCCGTTAAAAAAAGAAAACTACAACAAAGTAATATTTTTTTCATGGAAAACTCCTTATTTTTTATAATACTATCCTTTTTTAAATGAAGGTGCAATAATTTAAAGTCGCCAAAACTTAGGCATAAAAAGAAGTAAAAAAGTAAAAATTTCAAGTCTGCCAAATATCATATAACCAGAAAGAACAGTAAGATTAAATTCACTTAAAAAAGAAAAATTGTATGCAGGACCAACTAAACCAAGTCCAGGACCAGCATTAGAAATACAGGTAATAACAGCCGAAAAAGAAGTAAGAAGATCTAATCCTGTTGCTGTTAAAATAACTGTCCCAAAAAAAATGCTAATAAAGAAAATAACAAAAAAAGTCGTAACACCACGTATCGCCACAGGATCAATAGAAATATGATTAACTTTTATTCTTTCCACTGCCTGTGGGTGCGTAAGACGATTAAGTTCATTTCGAATAAGTTTAAAAAGAATTAAAATACGCATAAATTTCATACCACCAGCAGTTGAGCCACCACAGCCCCCTGTCATCATATACATAAGAATTAATACTTGTGTCACAACGGGCCAATGCAAATAATCTGCTGTTACAAAACCAGTAGTAGTTGTTACAGAAATAAGCTGAAATGCTGAATCTCTAAATGCTCTTTCAAGGGTATAAGGAATAGCAGGTTCACCTAATAAACTTTGTGCTTTTGTATCATCAAAATATAAATGTCCAGCAATAATACAAATACCTACTAAAAGAAAAAGACTATAATAAATAAATTCTTCGTTCTCAAAATATTTTTTTATACCCCCATGAAGAAAAAGAAAATGCAATGTAAAGTTAATACTTCCTAAATACATAAAAACAATAATAGTCCATTGATTAAGTGGAGTAAATGCTGCTAATGAGGCATTTTTTGTTGAAAAACCACCAGTTGCAAGTGTAGTAAGTGCATGATTAATTGCATCAAAAGAACTCATTCCTTGAAAATATAATAAAATCCATAAAATAAATGTAAGTACAATGTACACCCCCCAAAGAGAACGTGCTGTATCAATCATACGAGGTGCTACTTTATCTTTACTAATACCAGAAACTTCTGCTTTGTATAATTGCATTCCCCCTGCACCTAAAAAAGGTAAAATAGCTAAAGACAAAACAATTATTCCCAAACCACCAAGCCATTGTGTAAAGCTTCGCCAAAATAAAAGCCCTTTAGGTAAAATTTCAACATCAGGAAAAATACTTGCACCAGTGGTACTAAGCCCTGATGCTGCTTCAAAAATTCCTTTTGCAAAATTAACATCAGCAATTAAAACATACGGAATAGCACAAATAACAGTAGCAAGTATCCAGCAAAGCCCAACAATAGCAACACCGTCACGTGCCGTAAGATGAACTTTTTCCCCTTTTGGTGGCTTTGTTGCAAAAGAAGTGATTACACCAATACTAAGAATAACTAAAAGGCTTACAACAAAAAGTTTTGCCGTATCATATTCACCATAAAGAAGCGATATAAAAAGTGGTAATAGCAACGAAACAGCTAAACAACCAACCAACAACCCCAATACAAAGGCTATACTACGGATTCTCATCTATCTTTTATCCTTATGTAATTCTCTCGTTATTTTTTTGTAAACAACATTCCATTTTGTTCTCTTAATCAAGAATGCAGAAAAGCACTATAATATTCATAATAGAACAAATAAAAATGTTTCTTCATTATCCACAAAGTTACCTAATTAGCAATAACTAATACATGAAAATTTTTTATTTTATGTTAGAAAGGGCTTTAAAACTACTTATATTTATTAATAAAATTGAGAAAATATACGGTATACCAATTATAAAAGGGAGTGCTAAAAAAAAAACAGTTATAACTATAATGAGTTAGAATTATAACAATAAAACATAGTTACATAACATACTATCTTAAAAAGTTTCATTTTCTGAAGGTAAAAAAGCAAAACAATTTACTAAAAGAATATAAAACAGGGGGAATTTTTAGATGTATTACTCGTGAAAAAAAGACTTTTACCACTATTTTAAAATAAACATTTTTTTTAATTTGTTTCAATAAATTTGCTTGATTGAGGGGAGTGGGGGAAATTATTTTGCTTTAGCCATTGCGACAAAGAAAATTATGGATAAAGACAATGTAACTCCCAAAGAAAAAATGAAATAAGACTAATTTGGAAACACTCCCTAATAAAAAAAATTATTTTTAAATATACCTTAATTTACCTCTAAGCTATATTTCAAATTAGGGAATCTTTTTTTTACAACCAATTCACGTTATTCCTTTTTAAACACAAAACAACACCTTTCAATTTCCCTACAAAAATATTTTTTATCTTAATCACAAAATAAAACTCAAGCTCTATTTATCTCAATATATCCTTTTTTCAAAGGTAAATTTTTAAAAAGAACTCAAACAAACTAAAAATAATTTTGCCAAAATACTAAAAAATGCTTGAAAAAAAAAAAAAAAAACAGCTATGAGTAATTATACAGGGTTTCTTGTTATAATTTTCACTAATCATAACAAGAAAAATTACTCATAGGAGAGTTATTATGGCAAATGGTTTCATGTGGTATTTAAGCTACATTGTAGTTTATTTCCTCTTCATGTTTGGTATTGGTTTTTATTATTTCTTACAAGTAAAAAGCGCTGATGATTACTTAATCGGTGGCTGGAATATGGGATTTTGGCCAATCGTTGGTACTGTTATTAGTACATGGTGCGGAGCTTCTGTTTTTATTGGTACAGTAGGTTTAGCTTTCAATTATGGTATTTCTGCTTACTTACGTTTTTCAATAGCATCAATTTTATTTACCCTTATTCTTGTTGTTGTTTTTGGAAAATGCTTACGCCGTCAAAAACTCTACACATTAGCTGACCTTTTTGGACAACGCTATGGAGCAAAAGTAGGTATTTTACCTTCTATTCTTTCTGCTTTTATTTATGCAATACCAACAACGGCAATGCAATATATTGCTATGAATACCATTTGGACAACAATATTTGGTATGGACGCCACAACAGGGCTTATTCTTTCAACAATTTTAATTTTTGCATTTACGGTACTTGGCGGACTTCCTGGAACTATTATTACAGACGCTTTACAAGCTATCCTTATCATTACAGGTATTTTTATTTTAGCAAGTGCTGCTATGAATTTTGCAGGAGGTTCAGATGTTATTATAACTCAAACTCCTCCAGAATATTTATCTCCAGCAGGTCCTTTTGGTTATTCAGAAGTATTTTTATATTTCCTTTCTGTTGGACCTTTCTATTTAGTATGGCAATCAAGTTGGCAACGTATTTTTGCTGCAAAATCCGAAAAGGTCGCATTCAATGCTAACGTAACAGCTATTGCAGTTTGCAGTGTTATTTTATTTTGCCCTGTAATTATTGGTTTAGCTGCTCGTTTCTTTTTACCATTAGACACAGATCCTGATATGATTTTCTCTATTGTTACAAGAGATTTACTCCCACCTTATGTTGGTGGCTTTATTTATTGTGCTTTATTAGCTGCTCTTGTAACAGGTGCTAACTCCTTTATTTTGCAAGGCAGTTCAAGCCTTACCTATGATCTCTATAAAAGACTTGTAAATCCTAATGCAACTAACAAACAAATGATGTTTATGTCACGTATTACTGTTTTATTTGTTTCTGTTGCGGCTTTATTTGTAGCAATGAATTTTAGCGGTATCTTAACTATTTATCAATGGGCATTACGTCTTACAGCTACAACTATTATTCTTCCTTTCCTTGCTACTATGTTTATTAAAAGAACCACCAAAACAGGTGTATTAGCAGGTATGTTAGGCGGTCTTATTTCAACTTTAATTTGGCCACTTCTTCACATTAGCTTTGACCAAACTATTTTTGGTTTCCTATTTAGTTTTATTGGTTTGCTTATTGGTACTCTTCTTAGCAAACATTCTGATGAGGAATTTCCTGTGGCAGTTATGTATGAAGATTTACCATGTGCAAATGACGAACCAGAATGTAATTCTGCTTATGATGTTCAAACAAAAGACTAAAATATAAAAGGGCATATTTTTGCCCTTTTTTTATAGGAGATTTTTATGCAATCCATTAGAAAAACAATTATTACTGACGCTATTATTAGAACTATGGATAAAGATTTTCCAGAAGCCCAAGCTATGGTTATAGCCAACGGAAAAATTGAAGCTCTTGGAACTAAAGAAGAAATTCTTGCAAAACAAGATTTAACACACTGTGATTTATTACCATTACAAGGAAAAATCATTTATCCTGGCTTTATTGAAACACATAGCCATTTAGATTATTATGCTATCAATTTACAACGTGTTTTTTGTGGTAATCCTTGCAAAAACATTGATGATGTTCTTGAAGCACTAAAAAAGAAAGCTCAAGAAACCAAAGAAGGTGAATGGGTTATCGGTTATTCCTACGACGACACAGGCTTGCAAGACCAACGACATCTTAACAAACACGATTTAAACAAAGTAAGCACAAAACACCCTATTTTTGTTTTCCATATTTCAGGACACATGGGCTATGTTAACACAAATGCCATAGAACAACTTGGTATTACTAAAGAAAGTAAAGTACAAGGTGGTACTTATGTTCTTGATGAAAATGGTGAATTAGACGGACGTCTTGAAGAATATGCACTCTTTAATAATATGGATACATTACCAACTCCAAATTTTGAAGAATACTGCAAGCTAATAGAACAAGCTATTCATGAATATAATAAAGTCGGAATAACAACATATCAAGTTGGGGGAGTAGGTCTCGCCACAGACTCTGTACAAACATTAGCAAGTTTCTTAGCATTAGAAAAACAACATAAACTTAATGCTCGTGCTTATTTACAATTTCTTCCAGATACTATGAAAGAATTAGCAAAATATAGCTTATGGAATTTTGGTTCTGATTATGTAAAAATTGGCGGATTAAAATCCTTTACTGACGGCTCAATTCAAGGCTATACAGCTGCCCTTTCCCAAGATTATTTTTCAAAAAGTGGTTACAAAGGAAATGTTCTTTTCCCACAAGAAGAAATAGATGCACTAATTGATGAATATCATTCTAAAAATATTCAAATTGCTATCCATACAAATGGCGATCAAGCGTCCGAAGCTGTAATTACAGCTTTTGAAAAAGCTTATGCAAAAAATCCTCGTTCAGATTTAAGACATATGCTTATCCATGCACAAATGGTTTCAGAAGACCACCTCGACCGTATGAAAAAAATCGGTATTATTCCCTCTTTTTATGGGTATCACATCTATAACTGGGGAGATAGACACGCCACAATTTTCTTAGGTTTAGAAAGAACAAAAAGAATGGATCCAGCAGGTTCTGCTGTTCGTAAAAATATGCCTTTTTCTTTACACATGGATACCCCTGTTCTCCCTATGTCTGTTCTTGATAGTATTCAAACAGCTGTTACTCGTGAAAGCAGTAGTGGAATTGTTTATGGTGAAGATCAAAAAATCACACCTTACCAAGCATTACAAGCATACACTACCTATGGTGCTTTATGTGCTTATTGTGATGATAACAGAGGAATGTTAAAATCAGGATTTTTAGCTGATTTAGTTGTGCTTGATCAAGACATTGAAAATATTGATCCACATGAAATTAAAAACACAAAAGTTTGTATGACTATTTGTGGTGGAAAAATAGTTTATCAAGCTTAACTAAACCCTCAACCCAAAAGACTGCTACGGCAGTCTTTTTTATTTTTTGAGAAAGAAATTTTAAAATTTGAAAGAGAAACTTTTGAAAAAGTTCCTCTTTCAAACTCTCTTCTCAAAACGTTTTAAACCAAAATACATTTTGCGTGCAAAATGTATTTTGTATAAGATGTTTATTTTTGAGAAAAAAGACTTTTACCAATGCCCTAAAATAGGCAAATTTATTGCAATAAGTTTCAATAAATTTGCCTGATTGAGGGGGCTTGGGGGAAATCATTTCCCCCAAAGAAAAAAATAATATTATTTATCCCAAAACATTCCTAACCATGTATTAAAATCTTTTTTTGCTCTTTCTGCCATTGCAGATTTTCGATTAGCTTTTTTTGTTTTTTCCTCAAGATCTGGCATAAGTCCAAAATGAATATTAGAAGGTTGAAAATTCTTCATTTCCTTATTCCGTAAATGATTCATTAAAGCCCCTAATGCCGTTGTTGTTGGTAAATCTTGCACTTCTTTTTCTAATAACCGTGCAGCAAGTTTTATACCTGCCCAAAGACCACAAGCAGAAGATTCCACATATCCTTCTACCCCTGTAATTTGTCCTGCTAAGATAATATGTTCATGTCCTTTTATTGCAAGATTTTCATCTAAGCACAAAGGAGCATTGACATAAGTATTTCTATGGACACTGCCATAACGCAAAAATTCTACATCTTTTAATCCAGGCACTAAGCGAAAAACACTATCTTGTGCTTTGTAGGTCATTTTTGTTTGACACCCAACCAAATTAAACGCCAAAGCATTAGCATTTTCTGCTCGTAATTGTAATAAGGCATAAGGTCTTCTACCTGTTCTTGGGTCTGTAAAACCAACAGGTTTTAATGGTCCAAAAGTTAATGTTCTTTCTCCTCGTTCTGCCAACGCCTCAATGGGCATACACCCCTCAAAATGTACCTCTTTTTCAAAATTATGAGAAGGAACTTTTTCAGCCTCAAGCAAAGCTTGATAAAAAGCCTCATACTCAAATTTATGCATAGGACAATTTAAATAATCACCTTCACTTTCATCTTCTATTTCTTGTTTTATGTTTATTTCTTGAGTCTTTGTTTGTTTATATTTTTGCATTTCTGCAAGCATTTTTTCTCGCCACAATGCAGATTGTTCCTCGCTTCTTGCAATTTCATCATTATAAGGAGGAGGTGCAATATTATCATAACGTGATCCACGAAAAATAATATTCATATCAAGAGAATCAGCACTCACAATAGGAGCAATAGCATCATAAAAATAACAATATTCACTCCCTACAATTTGCGATAATGATTTTGCTAAAGAAGGTGAAGTCAAAGGACCAGAACTTAAGACCACATATTCAGCTTGATATTCTTTTTTTAATGTTTCTATTTCTTCTATATTTTGTACACTTTTACGAATAAGTGTAATATGTTCAGATTGTTCTATTTGTTTTGTTAAAGCTTTTGCAAAAAGTTCCCTATCCACAGCTAAAGCTTTACCAGCTGGAACACTAAACTCATGGGCTGTACGCAAAATAACACTGCCAAGCATTTGCATTTCTAATTGCAACAAACCAATCCCAGAACTTTGTGGTCCTTCTGCACGCATAGAACGAAATGAATTAGAACAAACCAATTCTCCTAAATCACTACTTACATGAGCAGGAGAAAATTGTTCAGGTTTTTGTTCAAAAAGTATTACTTTTATGCCATGTTTTGCTAAATAAAGCGAACACTCTACCCCAGCTAAACCAGCACCTATTACAAGTACAGTTTTATTCATATATATCCTTTTTTTCTTTTTCTTTTTTATAGAGAAAATAATCTCCCTTTAATATATTTTTCTTTATTATAAATACTTTTCTTTTACTAATGTAACATAATCTAAAACGAATATTATTAAAAAATTTTGAAAGAAGATTTTAAGAAAAAAACTTTTGCAAAAATTCTCCCCTAAAAACATACACACATATATAACCATGCCTTAAGAATATAAAAAGTTTATCAATAAAATTCAAGCCAATATTTACTCTTATGCCTTGACAAATTCACACAAAACACAGTACAAAGTAGACTAATCCTATTGGCAGATTTTGATAATCTTGGTTTTAAAATAGATTATTACTTTATTAACTCTAACAGCATTAGAGGAGAGTATTATGTCTAACCTTTTACAAAATCAACGAACCTACGCCCTTATAGGTACAAGTGGTTGTGGGAAAACCTCCATAGCAGAAATGCTTTTATTCCAAGCAGGTATTATTAATCGTTTAGGATCTATTGAAGAAGGCACAAGCACTCTTGATTATGAACCAGAAGCTATTAAACGGCGTGGATCCATTCAAGCAGGGTTTGCCAATTTTACTTGGAATAAAAACCCTCATTCTCTTATTGATATTCCCGGTGATAATAATTTTAATGCAGATATGGAATATCTTCTTCAAGCTGTTGATAGTGCTGTTCTTGTAATAGACGCCATTGATGGAGTACGCCCTCAAACAAAAAAAATCTGGGCATACCTACAAAAAGAAAAACTCCCTACCATTGTTTTTATTAACAAAATGGATAGGGAATTAGCTAATTTTGATATGGCATTTAATAGTTTATCCTCTACTCTTGGCATGAAACCTGTTGTATTTTATATGCCAATTATTGAAAATAAAGAATTTGTTGGGCTTATTGATATTTTTCCTGCAAAAGCATTATATTTTATTGCTGATGGCAAAGTTGATGAAAGGGAAATTCCTGACGATCTCAAGGAAGAGGCACAATTACTCCGTGATATTTCCGTAGAAAATATTGCAAGTTCTGATGAAATTCTTATGAATAAATACCTTGAAGAAGGTACTCTTAGCATAGAAGAAATTCAAGGTGCATTACGTCAAGCAAGTATTGATAGAGATATTGTTCCCGTTTTAGTAGGTAGTGCTTTAGCCAATAAAGGTGGAAGACGTTTATTAAATTCTATTGATGCTTATATGCCCTCACCTCTTGAAAGAGAGCCTTACAAAGACCAAGAAGGACAAACAAAAAAAGCTGATGATCCAGAAACTGCTGCCTTTGTTTGCAAAACCTATAATGATCCTTTTGCTGGACATATTAATATTATGCGTATTCTTTCAGGTTCTATTAATTCAGATACTATCCTCAAAAATATGCGAACAGAAGAAAATGAAAGAACAGGATCACTTATCACATTAAATGGAAAAATCCAAAATCCATGCAAAGAAACCTTACATGCTGGTTCTATTATTGCTGTTGCAAAACTAAAAAATACCAAAACAGGTGATACCTTAGCAGACGAAAAAGCTCCTTTTATTTTACCTTTACCAGAACTTTTACCACAACTTATTAGTTATGGTATAAAAGCAAGTGTAAAAGGGGAAGAAGATAAAGTTTTTGCTGCTATTCAAAAACTTACTGATGAGGACATAAGCTTAAAATTATATCGCGATGAAGAAACTGGCGAAACATTACTTTCAGGCATGGGACAACTCCATATTGAAATAGCAATAGAAAAAGCAAAACGTAAAAGTAAAGTAGATATTAGCCTTACAACTCCCAAAATTCCTTATCGCGAAACCATTAAAGGAAAATGCCAAGTTCAAGGTAGACATAAAAAACAATCAGGAGGCAAAGGGCAATTTGGTGATTGCTTTATTGAAATGGAAGCTCTTTCTCGTGGACAAGGGTATGAATTTGAAGATGCCATTGTAGGTGGTGCTATTCCAAAACAATATATTCCTGCTGTTGATAAAGGTATACAAGAAAGTGCTAAACGTGGATTTTTAGCTGGTTATCCTGTTATTGATTTTAAAGTAAAACTTTATGATGGTTCTTATCATAATGTTGATTCATCAGAAATGGCATTTAAACTTGCAGGCTCTATTGCTTTTAAAAAAGCTATGGAAAGTTTAAAAGTTGTTTTACTAGAACCAATAGCCTTAGTGACAATTTCCATTCCTGATGAATATATGGGTGATGTTATTGGTGATTTATCTTCAAGACGCGGTAAAGTTTTAGGTTCAGATACGGATCAAGGCATTACAGAAATAAAAGCCAATGTGCCTATGAGTGAAATTATGCAATATGCCTCTGATCTTAGAAGTATGACAGGTGGACAAGGCTTATTTATCATGGAATTTGATCACTACGACGAAGCCCCACAACCCATTGCTGATAAAGTAATTGCCGAATACCAAGCCCAAAAAACAGAAGAATAAAAAATAATTCTTTTTTATTAGGGTATATTTCTAAATTATAATTATAAACATTAGTTTCTAATAGGGTGTGTTTCTAAATTAATTTTTATTTTTCTTGTTTATATAACATTTTTTTCTTTATTATACTATTACATAGTATCACGTTTGATAAGGGGTTTCACCTCTTTGACCCGAGCAAGGGGTAAGCTAACGGGGGGGAAATCCCCCCTTGTATTGCAGTCTATTTCCCTAAACCTCGTAAACTCGGTATAAGGGAAACGACTTCGTCGCCCTTTGGGTAGAAGCTCCCCCCCGCTTTAGCCGTTGCGACGCAGGAAGCTACGAATAAAGACAGCAATTAATTACGCGAAATTAATATACATAAACCACTGTCGCTATCCGTAAAAAACTCATTCTTTGCTAACGGCTACCGCTGCACCCTCAAGCAATGCCCCCAAGAGTTCTTTCTGGTACACACTCTTTCAGCAACTCGCTTTGCTCCTCGCTTCCAGAGAAAGTAATTATAAATAATTTGAAAACACACCCTAATAAAAAGAAAATAGTTATAAATCACATTAAAAAACACTTATAGTTACAATGTGAAAACAAATACTTTTTTATTTTTAAGAAAAAAGACATTCTACTCATGCCCTAAAATAGGCAAATTTATTGAAACATATTTCAATAAATTTGCCTGATTGAGGGGGCTTGGGGGAAATCATTTTCCCCAAAGAAAAATAAAAGCACTTAGTAGGGGAACTAAGTGCTTTTTTTTGTTAGGCTTAGAGACTAAATAAGCCATGCTTCAAAGAGTTTAAGGAGGTTAGTTTAATGGTTATTTTGATTATATGTAGTTGTAAAAATTGTATATTGTTTATATAATTCTTTTATTTTATTTAAATCTGTTATATTTATCTCAATAACATTTTGTTTTTTTTCATGAAAAAAGAAAGAAACAAAAGTATCAAAAATTGGTATTTCTAAATTACTAGCTTGCCATTCTTCATAAGGAACATTTTTCTTTATACTGTAATGTACATTATTAGCCTTATAAGGAATAAAAACAATAAAACCAAAACTAAAAAAGATTAAACTAAATTTTATAAGGTTAAAGTGGTTATGAAGAAACATATAATTTCCTTTGTAAGGGTATAAATCTTTTAGAGATTTATACCCTTTCAAAACAACTAAAACTATTATAATTTTAGTTACTTTAAGCTATGATGTACCAACTTTTCCTAACTTAGATAAAGCAAAGAGTGTGCCAAAGACATGCTATATAATAACATATTGAAATATAACAATTAATAATTTATATATTTTTTTGTGCAAATACAATATAGTAAAAAAATTGCATATAAAGAAGTATAACGTATAAAATTTATACAGGTTTGTTTATGATTAGAAAAATGAGATTTGCTTCATTGTTTTATGATAGAGATGTAGAAGGATTAAAAATATCGTTAACACGTTTTTTTACAATAGCAGAAAAGCAAAAAGAACAGAATTTTCAAAAAATTAGGTCACGTATTTGTATGATTCCCCATGCTGGTCACATTTATTCTGGAGGGGTAACAGCATCTACTTTAGCAAGTATTACGTTACCAAAAAAATGTATTATTCTTTGTCCAAATCACACAGGAAATGGCAAAAAATTTGCAGTATGGGAAAAAGGAGCATTTGAAACGCCACTTGGAACAATGGAAATAGATAAAGAAACCAGTACAAAGATTTTACAAAATCCAATTTTTTCTGCTGATTATAAAGCCCATGAGCAAGAACACAGTATAGAAGTTATTTTACCTTTTTTACAGTTTAAAAGTGAGTGTATAAAAATTATACCAATCTGCTTGGCTGATTTTAATGATATTGATAAGGTAGCACAAACTATTCTTATTTGTTTAGCAGAAGATGAAGATTTAGGGCTTATTGTAAGTTCTGATATGAATCATTTTGCTACTGAACAAGAAAATAAAAGAAAAGATTTCCTTGCAATTTCTGCTCTTGAACAATTAGATGAAAAGCAATTAATAGATGTTGTGCAAAAAGAAAATATTAGTATGTGTGGTGTATTGGGTGCATATATTGCAATATTAGCAGCAAAAAACTTAGGATATAAAAAAGGGACATTGGTTGAATATGATACTTCTGCCACACAATCATTAGATTTTAATCGTGTTGTAGGGTATGCAGGAATGTATTTTAATTAAGAGGGTTATATGTTAGCTAAAAGAATGGATAGACTTGGAACAGAAAATGCCTTTGCAGTGGCATTGCGAGCTATTAATCATCAAGAACAAGGGAATATTGTTTACCCTTTTCATTTAGGAGATTTAAATTTTAAGACACCTGAAAAAATTACAGAGGCAATGTTTCAAGCTATTCAAGACGGAAAAACTGGATATTGCCCTGCTGCGGGGATTATGCCCTTGCGTACTGCTTTAGCTGAAAATATTAATGAAACTAGACAAACCCAGTATACAGCCGAAAATGTATTAATACAAACAGGTGGAAAGCCTGTTATTGCAAAATTTTTGCTTGCATTTATGAATGAAGGTGATGAAGTTCTTTTTCCTAATCCTGGCTTTCCTATTTATGAATCTTTTATAGAGTTTTTAGGTGGTATTGCTAAACCGTATGGCTTTATAGAAACAGAAAGAGGGTATAGCATTGATTTTGACGCAATAGAAAAAGCTATTACCCCTAAAACCCGTTGTATTATTATTAATGATTTTCAAAACCCAACAGGTTCTGAAGCAACAAAAGAAGAACGAGAAAAATTAGCAGAAATTATTTTAAAACATAAGCTTATGGCTTTAGTTGATGAGGCATATTTTGATATTCGTTATCAAGGGCAAAGCCATTCTTTATTGGAAATAAAAGAAATTCGTGATCAAGTTATTATGCTTTATACGTTTTCAAAAAAATTTGCTATGACAGGCTGGCGAGTGGGGGCGATGTTTGCACCATTAAAATACATTCCTCAACTAAGCAAGCTTAATGTAAATATAGAATCTTGCACGCCTCATTTTGCACAATATGCTGCATTAGAAGCTTTAAGATTACCCCATGAAGAAACACAAAAAATTCTTTCAAGTTTACAAGAACGACGTGATCTTGCAGTGACTATGCTAAACGACATTAAAGGTATTCATTGTCCAAGTCCAAATTGTGCATTTTATTTATTTCCTAATGTTACAAAACTTATGGAGCAAAAAGGCTTTGCCCATGATTATAAAGCATTTGCAGAAGATGTACTTGTTAAAACAGGTGTGAGTTTTTGTACTCGTGAACATTTTGGTAAAGTTTTACCAAATGAAACAGAAAAATTTATTCGTTTAGCTTTTTCTGGTGTAAATACAGAACAAATTAAAAATGCATTATTAGCTTTAAAGCAATATGCAGAATAGTTTTTATTTTTTGGGGGTTACACTGTCTTTATCCGTAACTTCCTTTGTCGTAACGGCTAAAGCGAAATGATTTCACCCAAGCCCCCTCAATCAGGCAAATTTATTGATGTTTCAATAAATTTGCCTATTTTAGGGTATGAGTAGAAAATCTTTTTTCTTAAAAATAAAAAAGTTATTTATAATACCACTACACTGCTTATACATAATTTAGAAACAGACCCTAGTTTTGTATCAGGATAATTTTGTATCAATAAAGTTTTGAATTTGACTTGCTATTCCTGCTATATCAAGTTTGCACGCTTTGCGAAGTTCTGTTACTGGACCATGATCGACAAATTCATGGTCAGGTAAACCAATACGTAAAATTTTTGTATGGTGTAATAAATCATTATCAGCAAGAAACTCAAGACAAGCAGAAGAAAAACCTCCTGCTTTGCAGTTTTCTTCCACAAAAACAACGGCTTTATATTCTTGACTAATTTGCTTTAATTGTTCCATTGGGATTGGGCTAACCCACCTTGCATCAAAAAGACTTACAATATCTTTTTTATTGTTTTCAATAAGAATTTCAATAGATTCTCTGCAAGGGTGAACAATATGTCCAACAGCAACAATACAAATTTCTTTTTCTTTCGCCGTGTACAACATTTCCCCTTTACCTGTTTCTAATTGGGTAAATTCATGGGTAATTTTAACATTGCTTTGCGTTGGCATAGCAGGATAACGAATTGCCACAGGTCCTTCTAATTGCAGAGCAGTGTATAAACAATTTTGCAAATCTTGTTCATCACGAGGAGCAAGTACACGCATATTAGGAATTGAACGTAAATAGGTAAGGTCAAAAGCTCCGTGATGGCTTGGTCCGTCTTCACCAACTAATCCTGCTCTATCTAGGCAAAAAACAACATTTAAATTTTGTAAACTTATATCATGGATAAGTTGATCATAAGCTCTTTGCAAAAAAGTTGAATAAATAGCAACAACAGGCTTATAACCTTGAGTTGCCATACCACCAGCAAAGGTTACTGCACTTTCTTCGCAAATACCTGCGTCAATAAAGCGTTCTGGAAAACGGGAACGAAATTCACTAAGCCCTGCTCCATCTGGCATTGCAGCACAAATAGCTACAATTTTTTTATCTTTACTTGCAAGTTCGCAAAGACTAGCACCAAAAACTTTGGTAAATCCTGGTCCTTGCTGTGCTGTTGCTTGTGGAGTAGGCACAAGCCCTGTTTCTGGTTCAAAACCAGGTACACGATGAAAACGAGAAGGGTTATTTTCTGCTGGTGGATAACCAAACCCTTTTCGTGTTCGAATATGGAGCAATATAGGTTTTTTAGCTTCTTTTGCTATTTCAAGGTGACGAATAAGGTCTTCTAGGTTATGCCCATCAATAGGCCCAATATAGTTAAAACCAAGTCCCTCAAAAATCATTCCGGGAGTAAAAAATGTTTTAAAACTTTTTTCGCCTTTATCGGCAATATGGTATAATGTATCCCCTATTTTAGGAATACTTTTAAGGAAATTTCCTGTTTTTTCTTTAAAATGGAGGAAACCTTTATGAGCAAGGTTACGGCTTAGAAATTGTGATAATGCACCAACATTATTAGAGATAGACATTTCATTATCATTAAGAATAACAATCATGCGTTTTTTCATTCCGCCAGCTTGATTGAGAGCCTCGTATGCCATACCACCAGTTAATGCTCCGTCCCCTATAATAGCAATGCAATCTTCATCACCACCATTTAAATCACGAGCAACAGCAAGACCTAAGCAAGCAGAAATGCTAGTACTGGCATGACCTACACCAAAGTGGTCAAATTCTGGGCTTTCACTTATTTTAGGAAAACCTGCAAGTCCACCCATTTTACGTAATGAATGAAAATCTTTAGCTCTTTTTGTAAGTAATTTCCAAGGGTAACATTGATGCCCAACGTCCCATACAATGTGATCGCGTCTTGGATTAAAAACAGATAAGAGAGCAAGATTAAGTTCAACCACACCAAGGGAAGGGGCTAAATGTCCACCATTTTTTGCTACAACTTGGATAATAGTTTCTCGTATATCTTTAGCTAATTGCTTTTTTTGTTCAATGCTCATTGCTTGTATGCTGTGTGGCAAATTTTCATCAAGGAGCGAATCAGGTATTTTATAATTATTCATTAGAAAACTCTATATGCCATATCATGGGCTGTTTTTTGTAAAAAATATAATTCTCCTTTATCAAGGGAAAATTCTTTTTTTACAAGGGTTTCAAGGTCGGTGACAGCTTGCGTACAATACTCAATAGCTTTTTTCTTACTTTCATCAATACCTATAAGTGATGGCCATGTAGATTTTTCTTTTGCTTCATCACTTCCAACATTTTTACCAAGTAAAGCTGTATCACCAATAATATCAAGAACATCATCTATAATTTGAAATGCTATTCCAATATTTGTACCATATTCTTTTATTTGTGTTTTTGTATTTTCACTTGCACCCATGAGGGTTGCACCAGATAAACAGGCACATTGAATTAATGCCCCTGTTTTTTTGGCATTGAGAATACATAATTCTTCAAGATTGATTTTTCTTTGTTCTGCTTCCATATCAAGCATTTGTCCACCTACCATACCTTGTGAACCAACAGCTTTAGCAATTAATTGCAAAGCTTGTAAAACTTGGTTTGCAGGTAATTCACAATCAGCCATATAATAAAAAGCATCAGTTAAAAGACCATCACCTGCTAAAATAGCAGTGGCTTCATCAAAAGCTTTATGGCAAGTAGGTTTTCCTCGTCTTAAATCATCATTATCCATAGCTGGCAAATCATCATGGATTAAAGAATAGGTATGAATCATTTCAAGAGAAACAGCAAAAGGAACAGCGTAAAGCCACGCATTTGCTTGTCTTTGAGAGTTAGCACAAAATTTTGCCATAGATAAACATAAAATAGGACGTAAACGTTTTCCCCCTGCAAGCAAACTATATCGCATAGCATCAGAAAGTCTTTGAGGAATTTCTTTATCTAAAAGCATAGTTTCAAGAACCATTTCAATAGCTTGTAAACGTTTTTTCATAAGATTTTTATGAAGAAGGTTTAATTCTTCTAGTTTATCTTGATTATTTTTTTGATAAACTTCTTCAAAAAGAGTGAAATATTCTTGAGGAATAGTAAAATTATCTAAAAATGTAGCATTGATATTTTGCATATTTTAATCTTCCTCATTTAAAGAATTAATATGATCTTGGCTTTGATCTACATCAACAGGGAAATCTTCAAGATTTCCATTTTGTAAAATTTTGACTTCGTGTCTAGCTTTTTCTAGCTCTTCTTTGCATTTTGTACTAAGTTCTAAGCCTTCTTTATAAAGAGTAACACTTTCAGCAAGAGAAATTTCGCCTTGTTCTAAAAGTTTTACTATTTCATTGAGGCGAGCAAGTCTATTTTCAAAATTAATAAATTTATCGTTAGGCATGGTTAATCCTTATTTCTTTTTTTTGGGCATAGGTGGACGTGGTTGTTCTTTGGTTGGACCGCCAATAATTTCTAAAGGCATTTGAGAAAAAAATGGAACAGCATCAACAGCAACACCTTGAATATAAAGACTTAAATGTAAGTGTGGTCCTGTTACTCTTCCTGTTGCACCTACTTCCCCTATTTTTTGTCCTTTTTTGATGATGTCACCTTTTTTTACAGAAATTTTTGATAAATGGCCATACATAGAAATAACTCCTTGACCATGATCTATCCAAATAGCATTGCCAGAAAAATATTGTGGCTCAGCACAAACAACAACACCATCAGCCATAGCTAAAATTCTTGTGCCAATAGCTCCTCTCATATCTGTTCCAAAATGAGGAGTACGAGGTTGTCCATTCAAAACTCGACGAGCAGCAAAAGATCCACTAATTGTACCATTAACAGGACGAACAAAAGGAAGCTCCCAAGTATGGTTATTACTCATACGTGCAAGTGTGGCTTTATTGGTTTTTTGGTCTTTTGTTATTTGATTTAAAACCTCTTTGGGAGGTTCTACATATTTAGGGGCAACAGTAAGATTATGTGTTACCCAATTTACTTTTAATGGTTTAATGGTTTGTTTTACAATATTATTTTGGTTATTTTCATTGATAGAAACAAGAATGTTTTGAATTTTTGTTTCATCAGTAGGCATTCCAAGAAGTATTTGGCT
>JARHYD010000130.1 GCA_029258655.1 Mailhella sp. | reverse complement strand
TAATTTATGTGTTACTGGTGGATCTGATTTTCACGGAAGATGCAAACCTAATATTGCTATTGGCAAAGGAAAAGGAAGCCTTAGAGTACCTGCGTGTATTCTTGATGAAATGAAAAAAAGAATACCTATATAATACATGCTCATAACATACTACTTATATTAAGCATAATATCAGTATAGAATATATTTCTACATTCTATACTTTCATTTTAATAAAAGCTAAGATAATACATTTTCCTTATACCAAGTTTACAAGATTTAAAGAAATAAACAGCAATGCTAGAGAAAATTTCCCCCATTAGCTTATCCCCTGCTCGGGCTAAAGGGGGAACCCCTTATATAACACTTGATACTATGTAATAATATAATAAATAAGAAAATATTATATAACCAAGAAAAATAAAAGCATTATTTAAAAACATATTCTATTTTAAACCAAAAAATAAATAAAGCTAGACATCTATATCAACATCATTTATAATTTATAAATAAGGTAAATTAATAACTTAAACAAAAGGATTACTTGTGACCGCAAATATTCTACTTGTCTTTGTTGCTTTTGCTCTTATCATTATAGGTTTTGTTTATTTTAAAAGCAAATCTAATGAAAAAGAAATACCAACAGAAGAACTTCTAAAAAATCTTTCACAAGAAGAACAAACACTTTATCGTATGGCACTCAAACCAGAAAATGTGCCAAATACGTTTATTTATGCTCTTTCAACTTGTAACCATTGCAAAAAAACAAGAGCTTTTTTAGATGAACATAATGTTCCTTACACAATTATTTATATAGATACGTATCCAAAACCTATCTATAAAATTTTATTAGACAAACTAAAAGTGTATAATCCTCGTGGTTCTTACCCTACAATTCGTCTTGTAAGTGGTCAAATTATCACTGGTTTTAGAGAAACAGCTCTAAGGGAGGCATTAATTAAATGACCGCTAAAGAGCTTTATAAAATATTTAAAAAAGAAGAAGAAAAAGGATATTATCTTCATAAAAACTATGAACACTGTATTGGAACCCTACAAGGGTTAGTTGATAATTATAATACGTATGGCTATCTAAACTGTCCTTGTCGTCTAGCAAATGATGATGCAGTAAAAGATAAACATACAATATGTCCCTGTGTTTATCGTAATATTGATGTAAAAGAATATGGAGCTTGTTTTTGTCATTTATTTGTAAGTGAAGAACATAAAGACGATGAAAATTTCTTTCCAGATATTGATGATAGACATTTTACAAATATTTAACATATTATACTATAATAAACAAATTTCAAAATATTTTCTAAAAAATATTTAAAGTATGTTTCTAAATTAATTTTATTTGGGGGAAATGATTTCCCCCAATCCCCCTCAATTAGGCAGATTTCTTGAAATAAATTTCAAGAAATCTGCTTATTTTAAAACAGTAGAAAAATTTTTTCTCAAAAATAAAAAAGTTGTTTGTTTTGTATATTAAATACAAATATTTTTTAATATTACTACCCTACAATTCTTTTATTTTCATGATTAAAGAACAAAGTTTAATAATTATAAATAATTTAAAAACACACCCTATATAGGGAAAATTTCGCTTTCCCTATATTTTTATTGTACTAACGCAACAAAAAAGGGAACTTTTTGATAGTTCCCTATAAAAATATTCGCTATTTTAAATAGATTAAAATGGGGTATCGTCCATATCACTAGCTTCACTAGGAAAAGGTGATCCATAATCTTCCATTTGATTATTAGCATTACTTTTATTTGGTCGAGGAGCGTATGAAGTAGATTCTTCTCCACCAATTCTGTCACTCTTTCTATCTAAGAAACGAACAGTATTAGCAACAATATCCGTAGAATAACGATCTTGTCCTTGTTGATCTTGCCACTTTCTTGTTTGTATTCTACCTTCTACATACACAAGACTACCCTTACTTAAATATTGTGCACAGTTTTCTGCTGCTTTTTGAAAAACAGACACTCTATGCCATTCTGTTCTTTCTACTTTATTTCCATCACGATCCATATAACTTTCATCTGTTGCAATAGTAAGAGAAGTAACTGGCATTCCACTTTGTGTGTATTTTAATTCAGGATCACGTCCTAAGCGTCCTATTATCATTGCTTTGTTTAACATGCTTAACTCCAATATAATTTTACAAAAGATACTCCATTTACAAAAAAAATACAATCACTCTATTTTTCAATTTTAATTTTCCATTAATCATTAAAATAACCTTACTAATTAAGCAATAATTTGTACTTTCTATTATAAATAAAAAGCAAAGCATCTCCATAAATTATTTATAACTTATTGCTATAAAAATAAAAAAGTAATATAATTTACTAAAAAATATAAAATAAAAAGATATTACTCACACTTTCAAAAGAAAATATTTTTTATTCTTGCAAAGTAAAAAAGAAATATTTATACTTTTTAAGCAACATTATAGAGGATATAAATGATTTCAACAATACTACTAACAGCTTTTACTATTCTTTTATTTTTACTTATTTTCTTAAATTTTATTTCCTTGCCTGGCAACTGGGCAATGGCTATTCTTGTTCTTTTTAGTGCTATTTTTGTTCCAGATAATACGTATTCCATATGGTTTTGGATACAGTTTTTCGGTCTTTTAACTATTGGTGAAATTGCCGAATTTTATTTACAAATTCATCAAGGCAAAAAAGTTAATGCCTCTTCCTCCTCTAATATTATGGGTATTATTGGTGCTATTGCAGGAGCAATTATTGGTATGCCATTCTTTTTTGGTTTTGGTGCAATCTTAGGAACATTAGCAGGAGCGTGGCTTGGTTCGTATTTAGGCGAACGCTTTCTTGCACAAAGTGAACATAATAAAGCTATGCAAGTTGCAAAAGCCTCTATGGTTGGAAAATTTTTAGGAATCTTAATTAAATTTAGTCTTGGTATTTATCTTGTTTTTTATACAGCAAAAACTATTTTTTCAGCAGGATAACAATGTTTAATTTACTTAATATCGTTCTTGTAGAAACACGTTTTCCAGAAAATATTGGTGCAGTAGCAAGAGCATCTGCTAATTTTGGTTCTGCCCCTATTAGCCTTGTCAATCCAGAAATGTGGGAAATTGAAAAAGCAAAACCTCTTGCAACTAAACAAGGTATTATACTTCTTGAAAATATTAATGTTTATCCCACACTTGATAAAGCTATTTCTGAAAGCACACTCTGTATTGGAACAAGTGCAAGACTAGGAGGAATTCGCCGAGAAGTATTAAATCCTAAAGAATGTGCAAAAGAAATTTTTCGTTATCTTTCTAAAGGAGAAAAGGTAAGCCTTATTTTTGGTCCAGAAGATAGAGGACTAGAAAATCATCATTTAGAATTATGCCAAAAACTTGTTACAGTTCCAACAAATCCTCATTGTTCTTCCCTTAATTTAGCACAAGCTGTTTTACTTCTTTTATATGAACTTTTTAATATAGTCCCCCAAAAACAAAAAACGAGAAAAAAAGATAAAGGGGCTATTTCAAGAAGAATTAATAATGAAGAACGAACACTTTTACATGAGAAATTAAAACACGTTCTTATTAATCTTGATGTTATTCAAAAAGATAATCCCGATTATTTCTTTTTACCTATGGCTCGTTTTTTAGATAAAAAAGAGATACGACGGCATGAAATGGATATGCTTTTGGGAATTTGCAGACAAATTGAACGATTAGGTAAAAAATAATATGAAAAATTTGATTATACAAGCCCAACGACTTGGTGATATTGTTTTAAGCTATCCTCTTTTTTCTTGGTTAAAAAAACAAGATACAAAAGAAATCTTGGTGCTTAGTGAAAAAAAATTTTATGAAGAGTTACTCCATATTTCTCCAAAAGTCACCTATATTCCTATTGAAGAAATGGAATTTTTAAAAAATTTTACCTATGATAATATAATTAATCTAAGCCATAGAGAAGATACTGCTCTATTTGCTAGCAGCTTAACTACTAATAATTACTATGGATTAGAAATTAAAAATTCAATCAAAAAAGTTCATGGTAATTGGCAATTATATAGAACATCTCTGACACATAATAATCATTATAATCGTTTTCATTGGGCAGATCTAAATGCTTTAGATCTTATTGATATTAACACAATGAAAAAAACGATTTGGAGTCCTCCTCAAGGACAATCAAATGGTAGAATAGGAATTTTTGTAGGAGCAAGTGATGAAGCAAAACGTCCAAACATTGATTTTTGGGCTGATTTAGCTATTCAACTCTGTAAAAAAGGTTTAAATCCTATTTTTATAAGTGGTCCTTCAGAAGAAGAAAAAAATATTGCTTACCAAAGTGCTGCAAAAGCTCACATTCCACACGGAGTAATAGCTGGACGCTTTAGTGTTTATGAACTTGTTGCATTTTTGCAAACTTTACAGCTTTTCATCACTCCTGACACAGGTCCAATGCATATTGCTAGCTTTGCTCATGTACCAACCCTTAATTTATCCATTGGCCCTGTACACCCATGGGAAACAGCTCCCTACCCACCTTATCATTATGTTGTACGTTCAGCTGTTTCTTGTTCTGGTTGTTGGCAATGCATAAAAAAAGAACAGATTTGCAGAAATGCTTTTATTCCTCACAGAATTGCTAATCTTATTTATGCTATGCTTTCTCAAAAAACATTACCCAATTTACCAGAAATTATCCTCTATAAAACAACACGAAATCATTTAGGATTATATGAATTAGAGTACATTAGTGGCAAAAAAAATTACCATGATATTCAAGCCAATTTTTGGCGATATTTCTTTTTAAAAGAATTAAGTAAGGCTAATATCCTTTTTGACGAAGAATATAAAAAAAGCAAGGAAGCATTATTTACTTCCTTGCCCAAGCTCTATGGATTGTTGCAAAAAGAGCATTTAACTATTATTAAATCATTATTAATAACAGAAAAAAGAAATGAAATCCTCGCAAAATCTGCTTGGAAAAATTATCCTCCACTCATGCGACCATTGACAAGTTATTTACAACTTCTACTTGAAAATAATAGTTATTCTAAAGAATCCCGTTCAAAAGTAATGGAAATATTAGAACATTTTCGAACAGCTATTTTATAATTTCCTTATAATGCTTTGCTTCCTCGTAAAGCCAAGTATGAAAAAGCATATTTTCTGTAAGTTCAGGGTGAAAAGCAACGGCAACAATATTTTTTTGTTGCACAGCTAAAATTCTGTTTTCTCTTATAGATAAAATTTTTACATTATCTTTCACAGCTGCAACTTGCGGAGCACGAATAAACACAGCAGGAAAAACAACTTTTTCATATTCTTCTTTTTGATAAGAAAGTGTTGGTGCAAGCATTTCTAATTCTTCAACAAAACTATCAATTTGACGACCAAAAGCATTTCTATTAACAGCTATATCAAGACAATTTAATCGTGGTTGATTTTCAAATCCAATAATCTCTTTACTTAATAAAATAAGCCCTGCACAAGTAGCAAAAACAGGTAATCCTTTCTTAATAAGACAAGCAAGTTTATCAAGCATATTATTCTGCACTAAAAGTTTTGCCATTACCGTACTTTCTCCGCCTGGCAAACAAATGCCGTGCAAACCTTCTAAATCATCTGCTGTACGAACTTCAATAGGCTTTGCTCCAACCTTATACAGTGAATGGCAATGTTCAATAAATGCACCTTGTAATGCTAATACACCAATGCGAATTTGTTTTTCACTTGGAATATTTTCAACTTCTTGAATATATTTTTGAATATGTATAGGTGATAAATGAGTAAGCATTTTATCCTCATTAAGTTTATTTTTTTGAGAGGAGAACTTTTGAAAAAGTTCCCCTCTCAAACTCTCCCTTCAAAACTTTTTAATCCAAAATCTTTTTTGTACACAAAAAAGATTTTGTTTTTTCACATAACCTACTTAATTATATTATAAAAAAATAAAATAATTTATTCAATTTATAAAAAAAGTAACTTTTTTATTTTTTGATTTTTTACTAATGCCCTAAGATAGGTAAATTTATTGAAACTTGTTTCAATAGATTTACCTGATTGAGGGGGATTGGGGGAAATCATTTCCCCCAAAAAATAAAATTATATTCCTACCAACCACGTTCTTGCATACGATTTTCTGGAGAAATAGTTGAAATTTCAATACCAACCATAGCAGAACCTAAACCTGTTGAAATTTCTAATAATTTTTTAGCGTCTTTAAAATGTGTTACAGCTTCAACAATAGCTTTTGCTTGGCGAGCAGGATCTGATGATTTAAAAATACCAGAACCAACAAATACACCATCACAACCTAATTCCATCATAAGAGCAGCATCTGCTGGAGTTGCAATACCACCAGCAGCAAAATTTACAACAGGAAGACGCCCTTCTTTTCTTGTTTCAAAAGCTAAATTTAAAGGAATACCATTTTCTTTACAAAAATTTGGAACTTCATCATCAGGTAAATTACACAAAATACGAAGTTCTTCATTTACCATACGCATATGGCGTACAGCTTCAACAACGTTCCCTGTACCTGGTTCTCCTTTTGTACGAATCATTGCAGCACCTTCTGCAATACGACGTAATGCTTCACCTAAATTTCTTGCTCCGCAAACAAAAGGAACTTGGAAATTATTTTTATTAATATGATATTTATTATCTGCTGGAGTTAATACTTCACTTTCATCAATATAATCAACACCAAGTGCTTCTAAAATACGTGCTTCTGTATTATGACCAATACGAACTTTTGCCATAACAGGAATACTTACACAATTCATAATACGTTTTACTAAAGATGGATCAGCCATACGTGCAACACCACCTTCTTTACGAATATCAGAAGGTACACGTTCAAGAGCCATAACAGCACAAGCACCTGCTTCTTGAGCAATTTTTGCTTGATCTTCATTCGTAACGTCCATAATAACGCCACCTTTAAGCATTTGTGCTAAACCACCTTTTACAACAACTGTACTCATAACAACACCTCTTTATGATTTTTTTTGTATTATGAATAAAGTAATACAATTTACAAATAATTTATTTTTTATTAGCATAAAAAAAATTATTATTATAACAATTTTTTATACTATTAGTACATTTTATATAAATTTATATTTATTATTTCAATATATTATAATAAAATATATTTAATAAATACAAATTGACAAAAATAAAAATTGTACTATTCTCTATTGTATGAAAATAATACAAATTATACTAAATGAAATAAAAGAAAATGAAAATGTACCATTTTATTTAACCTTTGTTAAAGCCTTACAAAAAGGAATTGAAAAAAACGAATTAGTACAAGGTGAAACTCTTCCTACCCATAGAGAATTAGCTGAAAAACTTCATTTAAGTTTAGGGACTATAAGCAGAGCCTACAAAGAAGCACAAAAACGTTCTCTTACAGAAGCAGTTGTAGGAAAAGGAACAATCATTTCCACACCATCACAACACATTGATATTATTACAGAACAACAAAAATATTTTGATTTAAGTTTTATTTCACCTTTTGAATATTTAAATCCTTCCTTAGAAGATGCCATAAAAAATATTACTCTCAATGGCAGAGAATTACTCAAATACCATGCTCCAAGTGGCATAGATACTCATAAAAAAGCTGGTGCATCATGGACACAACGTTTTGGATTAACAACTTCCTATAAAAATATTTTAATTTGTGCAGGTGCTCAACACGCATTACTATCTTTACTCATGGGACTTTTTCGAGCTGGTGATAAAATTGCAGCAGAAAGTATTACCTATCCTTTATTAAAAGAATTATGCCAACGGCTTTCTTTAAATCTTATTCCTATCAAAATGGACGAAGCAGGAATTATTCCAAGTGCCTTTGAAACTATATGTAAAAATGGAGGAATAAAAGGCTTATACCTTATGCCTTCTTGTCAAAATCCTACCCTTTGCCAAATTCCAGAATTTAGACGTATTGAATTAATAGAAATTTGCCGTAAATACGATATAAAAATTATTGAAGATGATGTTTATGCTCTTTCCTTAGAGCAAAAACTCACACCTTTTGCAAGCCTTTGCCCAGAACGAACTTTTTTTATTGCCTCTACAAGTGAGGCTTTAAGTGGTGGTTTACGAATAGCCTATATCACCAGCCCTGATGAATTTTTTGAAACCATAGAACAAAGCATTGGATATAGTATTTCAATGGCAGCACCACTTATGGCAGAAATTGCAAGTTATTGGATCAATAGTGGCATTGCAGATCAATGCCTTTGGGCAAAAAAAGAAGAAGCAGCAGCAAGAAATGTACTTGCCAGACGTATCTTAGATGGGTACACTTTAGAAACACGAAGTACAGGTTTTTATGCATGGCTTACACTACCTCCACCATGGACAAATGAAATTTTTACTCAAAAGGCAAAAGAACATGGTGTATTAGTGGCTGATTGCACACATTTTTCTATACAATCCTATCCAAGTAAAGAGGCTATACGTCTTGCTCTTGGTGGAATTGAAAAACGAGAAGATTTAACAAAAGCCTTAACCATTATAACAACAATCTTACATAAAAATCCTAAAACAATATAAGGGGTATAAAATGCAAAAAATTACATACAAAATGGCAGAACCTGCTGATGCACAACTAGTTGTTGATTTTATGCATAAACTTGGAGACTTTCAACAAATGTCTGCTGCAATTATTGTAACAGAAGAAAAAATGAAAACATTATTAACAGAAAAAGCTGGTGAAGCCATTTTTGCTTATGATAATGGCACTCCCATTGCTTTTGCCTATTTTTGTCAACATAGCAGTGCTTTTATTGGAGAAAAAGCTCTTTATATTGATGCCTTTTATGTTAATGAAGAATACAGAAAACATGGCATTGGAAAAACCATTATGACCAAGCTTGCTCAAATTTGCCTTGAAAGAAAATATGCTCGCATGGAATGGGGCTGCCTTGATTGGAATAAAAACGCTTGGGATTTCTATGTAAAATTAGGTTCTGTACCTTTTGAAATTCTAACACTTCACCGTTTATCAGGCGAAAACCTTCTTGCCTTAGCAAAAGACTAAGATTTTTTCATAAAAATAGTAAAACAATATAGCAAGTGTTTT
>JARHYD010000119.1 GCA_029258655.1 Mailhella sp. | reverse complement strand
TGTGTTTCTAAATTAATTTTTATTTTTCTTGTTTATATAACATTTTCTTATTTATTCTACTATTACATAGTATCACGTTTTATAAGGGGTTTCACCCCTTTGACCCGAGCAGGGGGTAAGCTAACGGGGGGAAATCCCCCCTAGCTCTCACCCCCTGCACCCCAAAGCAATGCCCCCCAGTTTCACACTCTTTCAGCAAGTCGCTTTACTCCTCGCTTCCAGAGAGTGAAACTTATTAGGTCAGTGACTTTATAAAAATATTTTTGTTTTATCAGTCTAATATGTTAAAGTAATTATAAATAATTTGGAAACACACCCTAGTAAAAAAATAAGAGGAGGAATTCCCCCCCTCTTATCAAATTAGTTATAAAAAATATTTTTCAATTTATTTATTGTATTTTCTTTTCATACAATCTTGCTGCATTAAGAATAACTAAAATTGACCCTGCATTATGGGTTAATGCTCCGATAACTGGTCCAATAATGCCCATAATACCTAAAAGCATAGCAATAAAGTTAATCGCAAATGCAATAGTAATATTTAGTTTTATACTAAAAACTGTCGCATTTGAAAGTTTTTTTAGATAAGCAATTTTTCCTAAGTCTTCACCAATTAAAGCAATATCAGCAGCTTCAATACTAATATCACTACCAGCTTGCCCCATAGCAACTCCCACATCAGCAAATTTTAGAGCAGGAGCATCATTTATTCCATCACCTATCATGCATACCGTATTTTCTTTTTGCAATTTTTGTACATTTTCCACTTTTTCTTCTGGTAAAAGTTCTGCATAAATGGAATCAATACCAATTTTATTTGCAAAAAATTCTGCTGTAATTTTATTATCTCCTGTTAAAAGTGTGGTAGTAATACCAAGATCATGTAAGGCTTGTATGCTTTCTTTAGCTGTATCGCGTATTGTATCTGCAAGACCAATAATTCCAATGCATTGTTTATCTTTTGCTACAAAAATAAGAGCTTTTCCTTGTTTTCTTAAAAGTTCTTCTTGTGCTTTTAATTGTTCAGAAATTTCTATTGCATTTTGCTGCATATATTGAAGTTTTCCGCAACGTACTGTATGATTATTATTTGTGTAAACAATACCAAGTCCAGCTTCCATAGCAAAAGTTCCTTCTTGAGGCAAAGGTTCTTGATATTCTTTTTTATAATATTGTAAAACAGCTTTTGCAAGTGGGTGTTCAGAGCGTTGTTCTGCTTCTGCACAAAGAAAAAGAACTTCTTTTTCATTACCATTTTCTGCTATAATATCCGTAACAGCTAATTTACCTGTTGTAAGAGTTCCTGTTTTATCAAAAGCAATAGCATTTACTTTACCCATTATTTCAAGAGCATGGCCACTTTTAATCAATACACCATTTTTACTTGCTTGACCTATGGCAGCCATAATTGATGTAGGCGTTGCTAATGCCATTGCACAAGGACAAAATACTACAAGCACAGTTACAGTTCTGATTAAATCTCCTGTAAAAATATATGTTAAAACAGCAATAGTTAATGCAATTAAAATAAGCCGTACTGCCCATCTATCAATAATTCTTTGAATAGGACTATTATTAGCAGATGCTTCTTCTACTAATCGTACCATTTTTTGAATTGAAGAATTTTTACTTTCATTAGTACAACGAATATCCACAGAACCATGCATATTTAATGTTCCACAATAAACCTCATCACCAATGCCTTTATCAAGTGGTAATGATTCTCCAGTTAAGACAGCTTGGTTTACAGTTGTTGATCCAGCAATAATTTCACCATCAACAGGAATTTGTTCTCCTGGTAAAATTCTAATAATATCGTTTAATTTTACTTGTTCAGCCTGTACCATTTTCTCTTGATTTTGAGAAATTAAACGTGCCATAGTTGGAACAAGATTGATAAGATTTTGAATACTATGTTTTGTTCTGCTTACTGTTCTATCTTCTAAAATACCACCTAAAGCCATAATCCACGCAACTTCCGCAGCTGCAAACGTTTCGCCAATAGCTAAAGCAGATATAATACCAATAGAAATAAGTACAAGTGCCGTAATTTGTCGATATAAAATAAGATATTTTAAAGCAAAGAAAATAATAGGTGTACCAGAAATAAATATTGTTAACCAAATAGGATTAACAATAAAATTTATATCCATAAATTCCAAAATAATACCTATTGCTAGAAAAATACCACTAACAATAGTCATATTTTGTGCATACATAATATTAAAAAAAAGATTTACTTGTTCATAAAATTTTTTCAACATACATATTATCCTTTATAAAATAACTTATTAACCTAAACGTGAAAATTGTTCGATAATAGAACTTAACTTTTTTAATACTTCTTCTTCGTTTTCATGATTATTTTGCCGTAAATCATTTAACACACAGTGTTCTATATGTGCTTCTAAAAGACTTTGCCCTGTTTTATGCAAAGCTGATTTGGCAGCACTTATTTGAATAAGAATCTTCTCACAATCTCCATCTTCTTCAATAAGTTTTTTTATCCCTCGAATTTGCCCCTCAATTTTATTTAAACGCGTTATAAGCGCTCGCTCATCAGTACATTTCATAACAAACCTCATATCGTTAATATAAAAATACCATATACCCCTATGGGGTATTAAGTCAAGCTATAAAAATTTTTCGTGCAATATTTTTTTTAATACGCTATGCTGTATATAACTAATAAAAATTCATGCAAAAAAAATATAGGCTTAGAGGAAAAATATGAAATTAGCAGAGGCACTAACGCAACGAGCAGACTTGAAAAAAAGAATTTATCAATTAAAAGAAAGACTATTATTAAATGCAAAAGTTCAAGAAGGGGAACAACCCTCTGAAAATCCAGAAGAATTATTAAAAGAATTAAATACCAACTTACAAGAATTTGAACTATTAATAAAACAAATAAATAAAACCAATAGCAATACAAAATACAACTTAAAAACAATAACAGATTTAATTGCCGAACGAGATATATTAACTATTGATATAGCTATCAAACGCGACTTTCTAAAATCCGCAAGTGAAAAAATTGATCGTTATTCCAATAAAGAGGTTAAAATTTTAAGTACAATCAACATTAGTGAAAAACAAAAAGAAATTGATATACTTGCAAAAAAATTACGAGAATTAGATGTAAAAATACAAGAATTAAATTGGACAACAGAATTACTGCAATAAATTTTTACTGTGAAAATGTGATTTTTGGTAAATTATCAGGGTGAATGTTATCTCTTTGCAGTCGAGAATGGAACTGTCAGCTTATGAATATTCGCGGAGTACGAATTTCTTGTATTTTTATACTCGCATTGTTACATGAGTAAATTGTACTAATTAACTATTACAACCAGACATTAACTGATAATTGGGTGGGATTAGGGGAATATAAAAAATCACAATAAAATAAGATTAGAAACACTCCCTAGTATGATAAAAAAACGTTTTGTACACAAAACGTTTTTGGAATAAAAATTTTTGAAAGAAGGTTTTAGGGGGAGGACTTTTTATAAAAAGTCCTCCCCCTAAAAAATAAAAATATCTTCTATAAATCATAAAAAAAGCCCTTATTAGGGCTTTTCTATATAATTATAATTAGAGCCATTTTAATAATTTTTTCCAAGAACCAACTCTATCTTCACGAATATCTTCTGCATTTTCTTCTCTAAATTTCATAAAAGAAGCTTCTGCTTGTTCCTTAGCATAATCGTGTACTTGTTTTACATCGGGATATTTTTTTACAATACGAGTATATCTATTCCATGCGGCTTCATAGTTACCCATTTTATAATAAACATTTCCAATAAAAACTTCACGCTCAGCTAAAAGTTTTCTTGAAAGACGCAATTCTTCTTCAGCAAGTTTTGCATATTCGGTATTTGGATATTCATTAACAACACGAGTTGCATACTCTGATGCTATTTGTACATTTGTTGATGCTCTATCAATAGAACGATAGCTAAGACGTAATGAGCGTGCTGTTTGCAACAAAACATACGGTATTGCTTCATGTCTTGGGTGCAAATTTTCAAAATCTCTATACGCATCAGCAGCTTCAAGATAATTTTCATTCAAATATTTAGCATCAGCAAGTCCAAGTTCTGATTCTACCACATAGGGACTAAATGGATAGTTATCTTTTATATCTGCGAAATATTCTGCGGCTTTTCCATACTCTTTACTTTGCATGGACTCCACAGCAGCTTCAAACTTTTCTTGTACTGTATCTGTTGGTGTTTCAACAAAATAACTATCAATAAGTCCACCACAACCAGTCAAAAAAAGACATATCAATAACGATAACGATAAAGCAATTTTATGCATTAAGATGCTCCAAATAGCGAATAGCAGAGCTTGCAGCTGTTGCTCCATCACCTACGGCAGTACAAACTTGTCGACACATTTTTGCTCTAATATCACCAGCAGCGAAAATACCAGGAATATTAGTAAGCATTTCTTGGTCTGTTTTAATAAAACCTTGCTCATTACGTTCAAGATTTTCTGGAACAAAAGAAGTATTTGGAATATGTCCGATATAAACAAATAATCCTTCCACAGCCAATTCACGTTTTTCACCTGTTTCTACGTGTCGTACAATAACTTTTTGCAAAGCAGGAGAACCTGCTAAAGAATCTACAACACAAGAAGTTACAAGTTCAATTTTTTCAGGCATAGAACGAATTTTATCTAAATATATTTGTGTTCCGCGAAAACCTTCACGTCTATGAATAATATACACTTTATTGACAATACGTGAAAGATAAAGAGCTTCTTCTAAAGCAGAATCACCACCACCAACAATGGCAACATCTAAGCCACGATAAAAGTTTCCATCGCATAAGGCACAATAAGAAACACCTTTACCTTTATATTCTTCTTCCTCTGCAATTCCAAGTGGACGATTAGCAGCACCTGTGGCAATAATAACAGCTCTTGTTTTAAGAGTTTCACCATTTTCTAAATGGATAATATGCATTACCCCATTTTCATCAATGGTTTCAAGTTTTGTAACATCAGCACGAATGCGTTCCACTTGATACTCATTAACATGATTAGAAAAAAGATCTGCTAATTCCCAGCCTTTTGCACCTTTTGGAAAACCTAAATAGTTCTCTACTTCAGCTGTACTTAGAACTTGCCCACCTGCGGTATTTTTTTCTAGTATAGCAGTTTTAAGACCTGCTCTTACAAGATAAAGTGCCGCATTAAGACCAGCAGGACCAGAACCAATAACAACGGCATCAAATTTACTCATAATTATAGAGCCTTATTAATCATTTCAACAATATTTTCTTTTGAAACAGCACCTGTTACTTGTTCCACTACTTCACCATCTTTAAAAACGATTAATGTAGGAATAGCACGAATACCAAAACGGCTTGGCGCTGTTTGTGCTTCATCAACATTTAATTTTGCAACAGCAACTTTACCATCAAATTCTTTTGAAATTTCATCAATAATAGGAGCAACTGCACGACAAGGTCCGCACCAAGGAGCCCAAAAATCTACTAATACAGGAAGTTCATTTTTCAAAACCATTGCATCAAAATTTGCATCATTAAGTTCAATAGCCATATTCATTCTCCTCTGTCTATTAATGTATGAACAGACAAATTCTATCTATTTAGTTTTAGGTAGTTTATGGTTAAAGTCTAGTTATGTCAACAATTACAAAATAATAAGACTAAATAAAATTACGTGATTATATTTTATTTAAACTCATATTTTTCACTAGTTAGATATAATAATGGCAAAGAGTATTTTTTAAAAAAGCTTTCAACATTATCTCTTTTTTTTTTTTTAGCTATATAATACACTAACAAATATCTTAATAAATTTATTCATAAA
This sequence comes from Mailhella sp., assembly GCA_029258655.1. Lineage (GTDB taxonomy): Bacteria > Desulfobacterota > Desulfovibrionia > Desulfovibrionales > Desulfovibrionaceae > Taurinivorans. The sequence continues at coordinate 10,811 of JARHYD010000119.1, read as the reverse complement.
AAATTTAGGAATATACCTAATATAAAATTATAACTTACAACAGTTCAATATTGTTATATTAATAATTTTTTATAATTAATTATAACAGACATTTTTTATACTTATTAGTAACTATAAATAAGTCAAAAAATAAGTCAAAATACAATTTGCTCACTATTTAACTAAGCATACTTACAAAGAAAGCAAGGGATAATAATTATTATTTTTGTAAATAATCTTGAGGAATAGGTTTTCCACGAGCAATAGCTGATAGCGTTAAATCATGAAAATACCCTTTTTGGGCTAATAAATATCCCGTATATGCAATCATAATACCATTATCAGAACAAAAAGATATTTTAGGAACATAAAAAGGCAAATTTTTTTCTTTTGCAAAATCTGTTAACTGAGAACGAACAAAACTATTTGCTGCCACTCCACCTGCACAAATAATGCATTGTGGTTGAAATTCCTTAAAAACTCGTTTTGCCTTTATTACTAACGTATCAGCAATAGCATAAAGATACGATGCTGCACCATCTTTAGCTATCTGTGGACAATTTTGAAAAAATTCTTCTGAATACTTTTCCCCTAATGGTAACAAAGGTAACTTTGCCTCTGGATTTTCTTGAAGCCACAAGGAGGCTGCTGTTTTCATACCACTAAAACTAAAATCATAATTATCATTTTTTGTATAAGGACGAGGAAAAAGTTTTGTATTAATAGTACCATACTGTGCTAATTTATCTAAATATGCCCCTCCAGGATATGGAAGCCCAAGCATTTTTCCAAATTTATCACACGCTTCCCCTGCTGCATCATCTAAGGTTTTTCCTAGCACTTTCATAGAAAAAGGACTTTCCATTTGCATTAAATGTGTATGTCCACCAGAAACTAAAATTCCCAATGCTGGAAAGGCAAGAGAATTTTCTAAACCTGCTACAAGCAAATGTGCGTGTAAATGATTAACTCCGATTAAAGGTATGGAAGTTGCTAAGGATAAACTTTTTGCAAACTGTACCCCTACTAATAAACTTCCTAAAAGTCCTGGCCCTCTGGTTACAGCAATTCTATCAATATCTGTTATTTTTTTTCCTGTATCAGCAAGTAATTTATCTAAAAGTGGTCCAATTAATCGTGCATGCTCACGCGAAGCAAGTTCAGGAACAACACCACCAAAAAGTGCATGAATAGGCACTTGTGATGCCATAACAGATCCGATTAATCCAGAATCATCAACTAAAGCAAGACCTGTATCATCACATGAACTTTCTATACCTAAAACAAGCACATATTACTCCGTTAAAATGCTTTTCGATATTGCTCTACATCTTCTTTTGAACCAAAAAGAAAAGCCGTACGCACATGGACTTCTTTTGGTTCTATTTCAAGAACGCGTTTACCATTTCCATCAAAAGCTAAACCTCCAGCTTGCTCTATTAAAAAAGAAAGAGGATTTGCTTCATAAAGTAAACGTAATTTACCATTTGCATTTTTACTATCTGCTGGATAGCTAAATAAACCACCATATAATAATGTTCTATGAAAATCTGCTACTAAAGAACCTACATAGCGTAATGAATATTTTCCATTATTAAAACTATCCATAGCTTTTTGGTCTTGCTCTGACCATTTTGCATAATTAGCTAAATTAGCAGAATAATATTTGCCACTTGCAGGAATACGAATATTTTCATGAGAAAGCAAAAATTCTCCAACACTTGGATCTAACGTAAAACCATGTACTCCATGCCCTGTTGAATATACCATCATAGTTGAAGGACCATAAAGAAAATATCCCGCAGCAACTTGTTCTGTACCTTTTTGTAAAATATTTTCCTTTGTAAGTTCGGTATTATCATCAACACGATAAATAGAAAAAATTGTTCCAATACTTACATTAGCATCAATATTTGATGATCCATCAAGTGGGTCAAAGAAAATAACATAATTACCACGTGGTTTATCTGTATCAACAATAATAAGTTCATCTTCTTCTTCAGAACCTAACGCACAAACAACACCGCAATTTTTCATTCTGTAAATCATGACACTATTAGCAAAATCATCTAACTTTTGGACTTGCTCACCTTGAATATTAATGTCACCTGTACCACCTAAAATATCCACCAATCCTGCTTTTGTAACACTACGGGAAATAATTTTTGCAGACAAAATTAAATCATGCATTAATGATGTAAATTGCCCTGTTGCCATTGGTGACCAAAGAAGTTGCATACTATGAATATGTTCAATTACACTAATTTCAGCCATTTTTTACCTCTAAAAAAAGCCCAAAATGGGCTTTTGCAAATATTATTTTTCCCGTTGATCTAATACACCATAAATCAATGGTATACCACCAAAATAACGGACAAGCCATGCACCTTCTAATTTTTCATTTTCCACATGACCATAAGATTTATTATTTATTTCCTTTTGCCAATCTTCAATATTAAAAGGTGTTTCTGTATATAAATAATTTCCTGTCCAAAGAACTTGATCTATACCTAAAAACACAACATTAGACGCATCACCAACAAAAGGAAGTAATGCTTTTGGATCAAATGAAACAGCTAAATAGCCTAAAATCTCCCCACTTTGCAAATAAGGACGCAAAACTAAAATTTCATGCCCATTAGGAGTTTGTTGGATATGAGCATAAATTTCACGAGTTTTTACTTCTCTTGAATCAATAAAAGAAAAATCAATATATTCTGGGACAAAAGAAGGAATAGCACCTTGCACATCGCCATAAGCATCTAAAGCATAAATATGAGAAATCCAAGGAAATTGTGTAAATAAATTCGTTACAGCAACTTGGTTTGACATATCCAAAATACTATCCATTTCCCTTTGTAAGTTAGTAAGTTCTGTATCTAAACGAACAAAAGAATTTGTAAGTTGTTTTTCTTTTTCTCCAACCTTTGCAATATCTTCAAAATCAACCACAGCTGGTTTATTAATATGTTTATAATAAAAACGTCGTGTATCTTTATACGTTGTTGAATCGGTAATTGTGGAACAAGCCGAACACAACATAGCTAAACATACTGTAAATATTACCTTTTTTTTCAAATTATACTCCACTAATTAGCTCTAACTTCTAATCTTTCAGCAAGTTTTGATAAAAGATCTGCTACATCTGAATTAAGTTTTGCAGTAACTGGTTCTTGTTCTTCTTTTGAAATATCGTGAGCCATAACATCTTCTTGTTCTTTTTCCATGGACGAATCAAGTAATGCATCTAATTCTGCTAATTCATCTACTTGAATTTCTTCTTCTGGCTCTTCACTCATTTCATTTACAAAATTTTCTGGTTCGGAAGCTTCAAAAGAAATATCTTCTTTTTGTTCTTGTTCTTTTAATGCCTCGTCTAACATTCCATCAAGATTTTCAACCTGTTCATGCATACTTACTTCAAAAAGAGGCATATCTTGTTCATCTTGATTTTCTTCTTGTTCTAATACTAAATCAAGATCTTGTGTTAAACTTTCTTCTTTACTATCTTTACTATCTTCAATATCTTCTTTCTCATTTTCTTGAGTTTCAGCAGTTGCCATAGCATTATTTACTGCAATATCCTCTTGCAAATCTTCCATTTTTGTTTCTGCTCTTTTTTCATTTTGAGCGATAAATGGAACATCTACCAGTGGGCTATCTTCTTCATTCATAAAACTTGCAATGCTATCTTCTGATTTTTCTAACTCATCAGACACTTCTTGTGTTGTTTCAGAAAGAGTTTCTGTTACTTCATTTTGTTCTTTTTCTTCATGTTCTGCTAAATAGCTATCATTAATAGGCAAATCTAATTTTTTCACTAATTCTTTAGAATTTGTTTCTAATTCTTTTTTTGCCATAAGTCCAAATGATGTATCTACATAATCATCAATAGCAAGTAATTGAGAAGGATCAATTTTAACATCTAATTCAGGACATAAATTTTTTATATCAAGAATACGTTCTTCAAGTTCTTTTTTATCACCATAACCCTTTGTAAGTAATTCTTGATAAATATCTAAAGCACCTTTGTAATCTCCTTGTTCTGCCAGTAAATCTGCCATACTTTTTGTTCTAAAAGGAGAATTTTCTCTTGGTTCAATAATAATATTAGCGTCTTTAATAAGCTCTGCAAGTGTTTGCTTTGCAGTTACACCTTTTTTCTTTTGCTGTTCTGTATAATTTAAATAATTTTCTACGTGTTCCTTAGGAAGAACATCATGCAAAGAATCAGTTTCTTCTGCCTCATTATAAGAAACTTTAGACTCTATCACTTTAGGTTCTGTGTAATTATTTTGTTCTTTTATTTGTTTTTCTACATTATCTAAAGAAACTTTTTCTTCTTTATTTGAAAAATGTTCTTCTTGTGGAGCTTGCAAAACTTTTTGTACAACATTTTCCACTTGTGCAAATTCATTTGCATTTATTTGATAAGGAGCAGATAATTCGCTGCCTGCTTGAATATCTTCTGCTAAGAAAACAGGTTTTTCCGTTGTACGAAGAGCATTTAAACCAGCTTCTAAAACTTGGACAATACTAAGTGACTTATTACGCATAATAGCACTCATAAAACCAAGAGCTACCGTAAAGTCAGAACTTTCATTTTCTGTAATTGCGTGTTCTCGCCATGCGTCCCAAAAATCAGGATAGCTCATAAACAAAGAAGCTAAACGAGCAACTTCTGCTCCACATTGAGAGCGACAGCCACAAAGATTTAATAATTCTATAAGATAAAGTCTAGCCTCCATATAGTCAGGATGAATAGAAAGTCCTCTACGCAAAACTTCAAAAGCCTCATTCATAAACGTTGCATTATTATCTTCAACGCCAAGTTCAGCTAAAAGTCTAGCAAGTTGCAAAAATAATTTTGAGTTTGGTTCAAGATTTATAACTTCTCTATACCAATCTAACTTTGCAAGTTTTATTGATTTCTCTTCACTTGTCATAGCACACCTTTTCTTTATCTTCACCAAAGCTATTCAGCTTTTAACTCTTCATCAGTTTCTGTCCAAATTGAATGAATAGTATTTTTTCTTTCAAAAACATATAATACTTCATTTTCTCGAACATAATTTAATCGCTCACGAATAGCTCTTTCAATATGATCATTATCCGTTTGCAATAATTTTATTTCATAGCTTAAATCTGCTTGTTTCTTTTTTATATCAACTAAATCTGCTTGCATTTTTGCATAATGTTCTTTTACTCCTTGCCATGCAAAAAAACTTTGTTCACTAAAAAGTAAGCGATACCCAAGAGTAAAATTTAAAAGCAAAGCAAAACACATAAAGACTGCTCGCCAAAAAAAAGATACGGATACATCTTTTCCCATATTATAACCTAAAAACCTTTATTATGTGTATCTTTGCAAAAAGTATAAAAATAATTAAATCCAGATAAAACAGTAAAGAAAACAGCAACATAAAGTAGAAGCATACCTATACTATGCATTGGTATCCCAAAATAAGGATAATGTAACATAAGAGGTACAGTAGCTAAAATTTGAAATGTTGTTTTCCATTTTCCATACGTATCTGCAGCAAGAATAACCCCATGATCAGCAGCAACGGCTCTTAATCCTGTTACGGCAAGCTCCCTTACCACTACAAGATGAACAGTCCATGCAGGTATCCATTCCAAAGAACATAATTCTATTAATATAGTACAGATAAGAAGCTTATCTGCCAAAGGATCTAAAAATTTTCCTAAGGTAGTTACTTGACCATATCGACGTGCAATATATCCATCAAGCAAATCACTTACCCCTGCAAGAACAAAAAATGCACACGCTAAAAATGTTGCAAATTTTGTAGCTAATGAGAGTAACATTAATACGGGTATTATAATCACAATACGTAATAATGTAATTTTAGTTGCAAGATTCAAGTTTTTCACAGTCATAAGAAAGGAAAAAAAGACTTCTTTTTGATGCTTAAACATTCTTAAATCTCACTCTAAATTCTCATAAATTTTTTTATTTTTTTAACACAAATTATGTGTAATGGCAAGGATAAATACCACATATTTTTATTTTTTTATTTAGATTTTCTCTAGACTTATATTAGATTTTCTCAAGAATGTATAATTAGAATTTTAATCAAACAGTTAATAAAAAAATCATTTAAATTATCTTTTATTTTTTAGAATAAAACTTTTTAAATTTAGTCCACATTTCTTTAGAGTGTGTTTTTAAATTATTTTTTATTTTTCTTGTTTATATAACATTTTCTTATTTATTCTATTATTATATAGTATCATGTTTTATAAGAGGTTTCACTCCTTTGACCCGATCAGGAGGGAAGCTAACGGGGGGGGAAATCCCCCTAGCGTTGCTGTCTATTTCCCTAAATCTCGTAAACTCGGTATAAGGAAAACGACTTCGTCGCCCTTTGGGTAGATGCTCTCACCCTCGCTTTAGCCGTTGTGACGCAGGAAGCTACGGATAAAGACAGTAATTAGTTACGCAAAATTAAGTTACATAAATCACTGTCGCTATCCGTAAAGCTCATTCTTCGCCAACGGCTACCACTGCACCCTCAAGCAATGCCCCCAAAGTTTCCCTTTGATACACACTCTCTCAGCAAGCCGCTTTGTTTCTCGCTTTTAGAGAGTGAAATTTATTAGGTCAGTGACTTTATAAAAATATTTTTTGTTTTATCAGTCTAATATGTTAAAAGAATTATAAATAATTTAGAAATATACTTTATTAATAATTAGGTAACTACCTTAAAAAAAATCCTTTTGCACGCAAAAGGAGTTTTGGATTAAAAATTTTTGAAAGGGGGTTTTATGGGGAGGACTTTTTATAAAAAGTCCTCCCCATAAAAAAAATCCTTTCTCAAAAAAAGAAAGTTTACATTTTTGTAAGAAAACCCTTTCTATTTTAAAAGAAATAGCATATTGTTCCCATAAGGAGCAGTTATGGAAAAGCCTTTTTTGCGTATAAGTCCTTTAGGTGGGCTTGGAGAAATTGGTTTAAACTGTCAAAAGTGGGAAACTCTTGACGGGACTTTTCTTATGGACTGTGGACTTATGTTTCCTGATGATAGCCACTATGGCGTAGATGTTATTATACCTTGCTTTGAATCACTTGAAACAAATAAAGATACGTTTTTAGGCGTTATTTTAACACATGGGCATGAAGACCATATTGGAGCTTTGCCTTGGCTTGTTCGTTTTTTTCGAACTAAAAAAATTATTAATATTTATGGTTCTGCTTTTACTCTTGCTTTAGTAAAACATAAATTAATTGAACGTGGTTTGTTAGATTATGTAAATTTAATGTTAGTTGAAACCTATGATACTATTCAATTAGGATCAACAACATTTCAAGCTATTCCTGTATGCCATTCTATACCTGGAGGATATGCATATTTTATTGAAAGCCCTATTGGTAAAATAGTCCATACAGGTGATTTTAAATTAGATGAACATTCTGATCTTTACCCTTTAGAATCAACTTGTGCATTCAAAAATGATTTAAAAGATTTTGCTAAAACGGGGATAAAACTTCTACTTTCTGATTCTACAAATATAGAAAATAGAAGACATTCTGCCTCTGAAAATAATGTACGCGATGGATTAGATCAAATTTTTTCACAAACAACAGGCAGAATAGTTATAGCTCTTTTTGCAAGCCATATCCAACGCATACGAACTGTTTTTGAATTAGCAGAAAAATACAAAAAAAATGTTATTATAAGTGGTAGAAGCCTCACAACTAATATTAACATAGCTGAAGAATTAGGACTTTTAAAAATTCCCCAAATATATTATGAAAATGATGAAACAATTACAGATCTTACACGTGAAAATACTATTGTTCTAGCCACTGGAACACAAGGAGAAGCACTTTCTGCTCTCACTCGAATTGCCTCTGGGGAACATAAACGACTTGCTTTGCACGAAGGTGATACGGTTATTATGTCTTCCCGTACCATTCCGGGCAATGCTCGAGCTGTTTCCCGTATGATAAATCAAATGTATAAACAAGGGGCAACAGTATATCATGATGATAGATTTCTCATTCATGCCACAGGCCATGCTTGTTATGAAGAATTAAAAACTATTCTTGAGCTTGCTAAACCTGAAAATTTTATTCCCATTCATGGTGAATACAGACACTTAGCCCAACACGCACTTTTAGCTAAAACACTTGGAATTTTAAATTGTCATCTTTTAGAAGACGGGCAACCTATTGTTTTTTTTAAGGATAGTTTTAAAAAAGAAGAAAGTTCTCCTGTTGATTTTGTTCTTGTTGACGGTAAGGGAGTTGGCGATGTAGGGCGTATTGTTCTTAAAGAAAGGCGTATCCTCTCTAATGAAGGCATTATTATTATTTCATTGGTTATTGATAAAGATACAGGAACAGTTTTAGCTGGTCCTACGGTTATTTCACATGGTTTTGTTTTTGAGCAACAATTTAACCATTATTTGCAAGAAGCTCAATGTCTTATTTTAGAACAACTAGAAATTTTAAATGGTCAAAATCTCCATAAATTACCAGAAATGATACGCCTTGCCATTCGTCGCTTTTTCCGTGATATTTTGGCAAGAGAACCTATAATCGAAAATATTATTCACTTTGTTTAAAAAAGTAGAGTGTATTTTTCAATTAAAGTATGTTTCTCAATTAATCTTATTTTATTTTTTTGGGGGACACTGTCCTTATCTGTAATTTCCTTTATCGTAACGGTTAAAACGAAATGATCCCCACTTTATTTTTGTCTTTGAAAAATTGAAAACGATAATTAAAGACAGTAAATAATCTCTAAAACATTAATACTCTACACAAAAACTTGACGAAGTTTAGAAATTTGCTAATATACATAACACTTCTAAAGAGATTAGATTTATTACGGTAAGCATAAAAAAGAGAACCCTTACCTAAATATAATAATCTAAAATAACCATATTTTAAATTTATGGACATTATTTTTTTATTTCTAAAAATATAATAACCATTAAATTTAATTTGTTTTTCCCCTATACTTTTTAAATATTTTACCGATATAAAAGTATAGCTTGAAATATTGCAATTCTCTAAAGGGAGAAATTATGACCCAAGCAAATACACAAAGTATAGATCAATTTGATTTGCAACAAGACAATAATACTATTTTACAATTAGTAACTTTTCGTCTTGGTGATGAAGAATTTGCTGTTGATATTTTGATTGTAAGTGAAATTATTCGATTAGTACAAATTACACCAGTACCACACGCTCCACACTTTATTGAAGGTGTTATCAATTTAAGAGGACGTGTTTTACCTGTTGTTGGATTAAGAAAACGTTTTCATATGCCAGAAGTTGAGCGTACAGATCAAACAAGAATTATTGTTATGATGTGGGAAAATCAGCTTGTCGGCTTTTTAGTTGATTCTGTATCAGAAGTTTTACGTATTCCTACAAGTACAGTTGAAAAAGCTCCTCCAGTAGTAGCTGGTGTTGGGGCTGAATATATTGAAGGTGTTGGTAAACTTAATGATAAGCTTTTAATTCTTCTTAATATGGGATATTTATTTGCTAGCTCTGAATTACCAGATACAAATAATCCTAATCAAGTACAATAAATTTCCATAAACTCCTTATAAAAAAAGCATGAATTTATTCATGCTTTTTTTATTTTAATCATAATTCTTAAAAAATTAATTAAGCTATATTTCTAGGACGTGTTTCCAAGTTATTTTTTTGAGAGAGAAACTTTTGAAAAAGTTCCTCTCTCAAACTCTCTCCTCAAAACTTTTTAAACCAAAATACATTTTGCGTGCAAAATGTATTTTGTATGAGTTATGTTTTCACACTTACTTATATTACTAAAAGAATATAAAATTGGAAAACATTGTTTATTAAAAAATTCTTATAGTTACCAACAGATAAAAACAGTGTAACTCCTAAAGGAAAAAATACAATAAGATTAATTTAGAAACATATCCTATATAACAGAGTAAAGATTTTGTAGAAATTAAAGATTGTCTGTTAATGCTGATCGTATTCTGCATACTCCACAAGTGTCACCGGAAGAAGTTGGGTAGCCACATTGAGAGCAAGGGGAGAGATTTTTCCCTTTTATTTTTTCTTCGTCTAAAAAAGCAGGTTTGCCTCTTTCTAAAAAGCCTTGATAAAAATCAATTTTTCTTCCGGGCATGGCTAATTCTAAATCTATCCATATACTTTTTAAGATTGAAAAACTTGCACCAGAACTATATGGGCAAGGTGCATAATGGTTTTCTATTCCCATAATAAAAGCATAGTGAGCTGTTTCATATTCTGTTACTCGCCAAAGGGGTTTGATTTTTTTTCTGAATCCTTCATCATCAGGAAGAATTGGACCTTGATCACTAAGATACGCTCTATCCCAGCGTAAGGTATTACTTGTTAAGCGAGCAATTTCATCATCTAAATTATGCCCAGTTGCTAATGCATCAAAATTAAGTTCCTTTGCTGTTTGGTTGAAATAATAGCGTTTTATTTTTCCACAAGCAGAGCAAATAGGACGATTTAATCTTTCTTTGACTTTTGGAATAGCAAGTCCTTCTTTTTCCATTTCTTTAATAATAAGTGGAATTTTGTGTTTTGTGCAAAAACGCTCTACAACTCCTCGTGCTTTAGAAGAAGATTCTCCAATACCTAAATCAATATGCAAGCCTGTAACATTATAGCCTAAACGAGAAAGAACTAGAATAAGGGCAAGGCTATCCTTACCTCCAGATAAGGCTACAAGAACTTTTTCTTCTTTTTCAATTAATTTATATTGCTCAATTCCTTTTTGTACTTGTTTTTCAAAAAATTGTATAAAGCAATCTTTGCAAAAAGCAAAATTATGTGAAGG
>JARHYD010000112.1 GCA_029258655.1 Mailhella sp. | reverse complement strand
TTTCACTGCTATTTTTTACCAGCATAGGAGCTATTACAGCCCATTTTTCATCAGAAATATCATGTCTACTCATAAATAAAGTTAAACACATAATTAAAAATATGTCCAGTTTTTTTAGAGACAGCTCTTAAAAAAGCCACATTATTATTGTGGCTTTTTTTTGAGTAGTTATTATGAATTTTGGTTATTTTTCTAATGGTACGGTGATAATAAATGCATTACCTTGACGATAAATTTGTAATACTATTGCTCCACGTTTTTTACCTTCTTTATTCATAATATTAATAATATCTTGAACGTTTTTAATTGGTTTTAAGTTTGCTGCCATAATAACATCACCAGGCATAATACCAGCTTTTGCTGCTTGACCATCTGATTTTACATCAGCAACGATTACACCATTTAAATCTTGTGGTAAACGGAGTTTTTGTCTATCTTCAATGTTTAAATCTCTTAGAGAAAGACCAAGACTTGTTCCTTTTTCAATAGTAGCTTGTTGACCATTTTGGCTAAGATTTCTCTCACCTAATGTTACAGGAAGTTTTAATTCATTGCCATCACGAACTACAAGCATAGTAATTTTACTATTTGGTTTATAAGAAGCAATAGCACGAGTTAAATCACTAGCAGATTTGATTGCGGTATTTTCTACTTGAATAATAATATCTCCAGCTTTTAATCCTGCTTTATCTGCTGGTTCATGTGGCATTACAGAACCAATTAATGCTCCACCATCACCTTTTAGACCAAGTGCTTTTGCTGTAACTTCATCAATATCTTGAATTGTTACACCAATCCAGCCACGACTTACTTTTTTACCATTTTTAAGTTGTTCAATAATATTAGAAGCAAGTTTACTTGGAATGGCAAAGCCTATACCTTGTCCACTTGCTGCAATAGCTGTATTAATACCAATTACTTCACCATTGAGATTTAAAAGAGGACCACCAGAATTACCTGGATTAATAGAAGCATCTGTTTGGATAAAATTATCATAAGGTCCAGCATGAATATCACGACCTTTAGCACTAATAATTCCTGTTGTTACAGTATTGCTTAAACCAAAAGGGTTACCAATGGCAACAACCCAATCACCTACTTCCATATTATCAGAATCACCAAATTTTACGGTTGGTAAATCTTCTTTTACATTAATTTTTAAAAGAGCTAAATCGGTTTCTGGATCAAGACCAATTATTTTTGCTTCAACCTTAGCACTTTTTGCTTTTTTATCAGCAAGATTAACATAAATTTTATCAGCGTGTTGCACTACGTGGTTATTAGTAACAATATAACCATCTTCTGAAATAATAAATCCAGTACCTAATGCACTTTGTAATTGTTCTTTACCGTTTCCTTGTGGACCAAGAAAAGGTCCAAATTGCTCGAAAAATTCCTCAAACTCGCGAGGCATACCACGAAATCCACCAAATTGGCTTTTTACCATTCTTTCTGTACTAATATTTACAACAGCAGGTCCAACTTGTTTAACTAAAGGACTAATGGAAGGAAGATCAATTCCAGCAAAAGCTTGTGTAACCACTGTAAATGCTAATGCAATAGCAAAACAGGATCGAGTAAATATTTTTTTCATTTTTTCTCCTAAAAATTATTCGTTAGACATGGTTTTTGAGCAAGAGCCATTACATGGTGGTTTTGCTAAATTAGATTGCATGCTAACTCTGGAATGAACAGGACCTACTTTATAAGGAAAAGCTCCTGTTTTAAGAGGGCTTGGGGCACTTACCATTCTTTCAATTTCCTTTTCACCACAATTGGGACAAACTGCCTTTTCATCTCCAAAAACTAATTCCTCAAATTGATGTTGACATTTGGGGCAAAGAAAATCAAACATTGGCATAAATTTTACCTCATAACACTTTTTTTGACATTATTCTTTTAGAATGTCTTTATATAAAATAATCATGCTTAGGAGATATGCAAGTTTTAAATAAAAAAATAGCTGTGTTTTTAATATTTTTTATTGCTCAAGGTAAAAGAATTAATAGTTATAATTTATAGTAATAAGATACAGTTAGTTATTGTATTTTTATTTTTTAATTGTGTATAAAAGGAGTTGTGGAGAAAAATTTTTGAAAGGGAATTTTAGAGGGAGGGCTTTTTATAAAAAGCCCTCCCTTGATTATGCATTATAATTATATATTCTTATATATTCTAATAAGATGTATAGAAAATTTAAGTATAAATAATAAATATTAATGATGATGTTCACCGCATTGGTGAGCGTGTTCGTGTTTATTACAAACAGAACCAGTTGATTTTAATTCGTTTCTTAAAAATGCTTCTACTGCATCTTTTGCAAGTCCTGTTGCACCAATGATAACTTCAATTCCACGTTCATTGAAAATATCAATAGCACCGCCACCCATTCCACCTGAAATGATAACATTTGTACCATTATCTGCTAAAAAGTTTGGTAGAAATCCTGGACGATGACCGGGATTAGCAATGGCTTTTTCGCTTATAATTTTTCCATTTTCTGTTTCAAAAAAGAGAAAATGTTCGCAATGTCCAAAATGTCCAGCAACTTCATTTCCCATAGCTGCAACGGTAATAACCATAATAAAACTCCTTTTCTTGGTTTTAACCAAGAAGATATAGTATTTTTTATTTTTATAATGTTGTTAATTTATGTATTTCTTGCATAACATTTACATAAATATTTTGTAATGCTTTTTGTGCAGGACATTCAATTTCAGCAATGTTTATTCCTTGATTTAATGCTTTGCTTACATTGGTATCATAAGGAATTTTTCCAACAAAAGGGATTGAATATTCTGTACAAAAGTTTTCTATTTTTTGTGTATACTGTGTATTATTGGTATATTTATTAATACAAATTGCCATAGGAATTTGAAAAGTATTTGCTGTTTTTACAAGACGTTGTAAATCATTTAATCCAGAGCTTGAAGCTTCTGCAACAATGAGTAGGAAGTCAACACCATTCATAGATGCGATAACAGGACAACCAATACCGGGTGAACCGTCAATAATGGCAAGATCACAGGGGGGTGCATTTTTGAAAAGCATTTTTTTTACTGTTGTTACTAATTTTCCAGAATTACCACGTCCCATTTTTAATTCTGCAGTAGAAAAAATTTTTTCTGTTTGATAAAGGTATTGTTCTCCTGAAATATCATCTTCTAAATGAATTGCATTAACAGGACAAATATATTCACAAACTCCACAACCTTCACAACGTATTGGATCTATATGTATTTTTGTTTTATGTAAGCGTATTGCTTCAAAGCGACAGTGATTTATACATTGATTGCAGTGTATACAAGTTTCTTGTTTTAATTGTGCTTTTTTAGAACCTATAAATGATGTTTTTTGTGGAGTTACTTGTAAATTTGTTATGAGATGTAGATTAGGGGCGTCAACATCACAATCTGCAAAAGCCATTGCTTTTGAAAAATGAATAAAAGCAGCAGCTGTTGTTGTTTTGCCAGTACCACCTTTTCCACTTAAAATAAGTAATTTTTTCATAACGTTTGTCCGATGTTATGTAAGATATTTTGAAAAATATCTTTTAATTTTTCGTTTTCATTGCTAATAATTGTTCCATTAGCAATGCTTTCTGCTAAATCTTTTTGAAAAGGAATTTTAGCAAGAATAGGAATATTATTTTTCTTACAAAAATCTTCTAAAGGTAAAAAAGTTTGTTCTTCTTTATTGATAACAATAGCAAATTTTTTATGCAAAATTTGGACTAATTCATATATCATTTTAAAATTATGAAAGCCAAAGATTGTTGGTTCTACAACTAAAAGGCAGAAATCAGCATCTTGAATACTTTCTATAACAGGACAAGCACTTCCCGGTGGACAGTCAATAATGGTGATATTTTTTTTATCTTCTTGCAATAATGCATGAATAATTGGAATACCACTTGCTTCGTTAGGATTGAGAATACCTGTAATAACATGGATATTTTTGTAATATCCTTTTTCAATTATTCCAATAGGACGAGGTATTTCTGTTATTGCTTTTTCAGGGCAAACAAGTTCACATCCTCCACAAGAATGGCAAATTTCTGTTAAAAGCATAGGTTTTTCTTTTACAAAAAAGAGGGCATTATAATGGCAAAAATCAACACATTTTCTACAACCAATACATTTTGATTGGTCAATATTGGGGATAAACGTATAAACTTCTTTTTTGGTAATTTGTTGTGGTTTGAAAAATAAATGTCCATTTGGTTCTTCAATATCACAATCAATATATACTGCATTACCTGCTGTATTTGCTAAATTAACAGCAAGCATGGTTTTGCCTGCACCACCTTTACCACTTAATACTGCGATTTTCATTGTACACCATGAAATCCTGCATGAAATTGCGTTAATTCTGCAAGAGTATTTTGTTCAAATGCTTGTATATTTTCTTGGTAGGTTTTCCCATTTGCTTTATAAATTTTAATTTCTGCTGCTTGAATAACATCAGCAGCATTTTGACCACATCGAAAAGTAATTAAAATATCAGCCTGTTGATCTACAATAAATTGTGCTGCTTTTGGTCCTGCTCCGCCTTCTGCTTCTGCTGCTGGATTTTCTAAAATTGTTGTTTGACCATTTTCATAAAGAAGAAAATAGGGGGAACGACCAAATGTTATGCAAACATCTTGTTTATTTTCATCTAAAGGGAGTATAATTTTCATAAATTTTCCTTTTTAGGAATGTTAAAAATAGGTTGTTCTGTATGTTTTTTACATTTTCCGCAACAATGATGTTCTAAACCATTACAAAGTTCGTAATCACCACCTGTAATTTTAATAGGCAAACCATCAACTAATGCTGTGGCAAGTTTTTTTCTTGCATTTGTATAAATTTGTTGCACCGTTGTACGGGCTATTTGCATATAATCACCACATTGTTCTTGAGAAAAACCTTCTTTATCAATTAATCGTATAGCTTCATATTCATCAATGGCTAAAATAATAGGTAATTGATGTTTAGCACAATTAATTGGTATAAATCCTTCATTATGTGGAAGTTGGCAAACTCTTCTGCATTTTTTAGGTCTTGGCAAATTACGCTCCTTGTTTGAATTAAAGTTTATGACATATGCCATTTATAAAATAGAAGTAAGACTATTTATGACATATGTCAATAACTAATTAATAATTATTCGGATATTTGGTATAATATTATGAATATTATATTGAATTATTAAGAAAAAATATTTTTTAAAAATTTAAAATAAGGTATACTTTAAAGGTATTTATAATTATTAAACTTTATTTTTTGATAATAAAATAAAATAGTTGCAATGTAATAGCAGTATAAAATACTTATAGTTACGATGTAAAAACAAAGAATTTTTTTTATTTTTAGGAGAAAAGATTTTTTACTAATACTTTAAACTAGGTAAATTTATTGAAACAAGTTTCAATAAATTTATCTGATTGAGGGGGATTGGGGGAAATTATTTCCCTCAAATAAGGTAAAATTAATTTAGAAACACACTTTTATAAAATGTTTTTGCTAAAAAAGGAAAAAATTAATTTTCTTGACAAAATAGAATAAGTTAAAGTAAAGATTTTTGAAAATGATATTCATTTCTGTTGAAAAGGTGTGATTGTGGTATGTGCTTGAAATTTGTAAATGTCATTCGGTCTTTTTTTCTTTTTTTTGTTTTAACATTTTCTCTTTCTTTTAATATTGTTATAGGATCTGCTCATGCAGCACAAGCTGATAAAGATACAATAGCATTACCTAATGGTTTTCCTTCTGAAGCTTTTTGGTATGATGGTAAATGGGCATTTGAACATAGTGATTTACCACGAGATCCTAAAATAAAATATGGCACATTAAAAAATGGTTTTCGTTATGCCATTGTCCCACATAAACAATCACAAAATCGTGTTTCACTTTATTTAGTTGTGCAAGCTGGTTCTTTGATGGAAACAGAGGAAGAGCTTGGGTATGCTCATTATGTGGAACATATGGCTTTTAATGGTTCTAAAAATTTTCCAGCAGGTTCACTTATTCCATTTTTTCAAAAAAATGGTATGAGTTTTGGTGGCGATACTAATGCCCATACTTCTTTAATGGAAACTGTGTATAAATTGAATATTGCTGAAAATACTAAAGAATCATGGAAAGATGCGTTATTAGTTTTACGTGATTTTTCTGATGGTCTTTTATTTGAAGAAAAAGAAGTAAAAGAAGAGCTTGGCGTTATCATGTCAGAAAAAAAAGATAGAGATAGCGAAGAAGCTTTAAATAGATTAAAAAGACAAGCATTTCTTTATCCGCAAACCAAATTTAGTAATCCTGTTATTGGTACAGAAGAAACATTAAATGCCGTAACAGCTGAAAAATTAAGAAATTTTTATACAAAATGGTATACGCCTGATCGTATGGTTTTAGTTGTAGTAGGGGATATTGATAAAAAACAATTTGAACCAATGATTGAGACTATTTTTGGTTCTATAAAAGTGAATAAAGAGAAAACTCTTGTTTCTGCATGGGGTGATCCTAAAAATCAAGGATTAAGATTTTTAGCAGAAAAAAGACCTATTGAAGGTGCAAATGTAAGTATTATGTTGCATTTTCCACGTGTGCATCAACACGATTCTTTAAAATATCAAAAAGAATTATATATAAATTCTCTTATTGAATATGCACTTCAACGTCGTTTTCAAATAATAACACAAGAAAATCCGCATTTATGGAACGCTGTGCGTTTTATGAATGCTCGATCTTTTGGGCTTTTACCTTCTTGCTTTTTTACAGCTATAACTAATCAAGATGATTGGAAAAATGCTATTATAGCAGGTGGTGAAGAAATACGACGTATGGGAGAATATGGATTAACAGTTGAAGAGTTAAAACAAGGGCATATTTTTATGCAAAACTCTGTAAAGCGTTTTAAACAACAATATCCAAACCTTGAAAACCATCAAATAGCTGATCATTTTGTTGTAACACTTAATGCTGATAGGGTTTATACTTCTTTAGATTTTGATAGTGAGCTTATAGAAAAATTTAAAAAGGAAATTACTTTAAAAGAAGTAAATGAAATTGCTAAAAAAACATTTTCAACTCCAGATTTAACCGTAGTTGTAAGTTCTGCTCAAGACATAAAAGAAAATGCTATAAAAGAAGTTTGGGAAAAAGTACAAAAAATACAATTAACTCCTTTTAAAGGAATGAAACAAGCAGAATTTCCATATTTAGCATTACCTGCAAAAATTGATGAAAAAAAATTAGCAAAGCTTAATACTAAAGAAATTGCAAAAGTAAAAGAGCATATATTAACAACATATACAACTATATTGCCTAATAAAGCAGAATTTCATGCTTTTCCGTTACCATTTTCACCTAATAAAGTACAAATTACACTTTTATTTGGTAAGGGATATGCTGGATTAGATGATAAACAAATAGGTTTAGCACAATTTAGTAATATGATTATGCGTGGTAGTGGCTTAGGAAAACTTTCATTAGATGATACAAATATATTGGGTGAAAAATGGGGCGGTTATGTTCAAGAAAGTTATGGAATGAATGATCGCAGTATAAGTATTGAAGGGGATAGTTCTTCTTTTGAAAGTTTAATGCAAGCAGTCTGGACACAATATCGTGATCCTATGCCAACAGAAAATGCATTAATCCGTGCTAAAGGTATTATAAAAAAACAAACATTTATACAAAATAATAGTGTAGATGGTGCAACTAAAACAAAAGGAGCAAGCTTTTTCTTTGGTGATGCAAGAAGATATCAAAGTATAGTTTATCCTGAAATTGCTCATGTAACATTAAAAGAAATTCAAGATATTGTGTTGCAAGATCGCTATAATGGGCAAATTAAAATTATTGTTTCTGGGGATATAGATCCAAATAAAGCGTATTCTGTGGCAATGCGTTATTTTGGGCAACAAACCATGAATGTGAAAGAAATAAAAGAAGAAATAAAACCATTAGTTTTTCCAAAAAATAAATCTGTTTATTTAGAAATACCTGATGTTGTAGATCAAGCTGTTGTGCTTTGTGCTTGGCATAAGGATACAAAGGATATTTATGATCGTAAAAAAGTTGCAACTCGTCAGCTTGCTTCTAGTTTATTGAGAGATAAATTGCGTGAAGAAATTCGTGAAAAAATGGGTGCTGCGTATAGTCCATTTGCAATGTATCGTTCTTTGCCAACGGAAAAAGGTTTTGGTTTGTTGCAGTTAACAATTAAAACAGATATTGCCCACTTAGAAGAAGTTACTAATTATGTAAATAATATGAAGGCTTGGGAAGTAAAGCAAGAAGATTTAGATCGTTTGCGTTTGCCAATGATTACAGCATGGAAAACAAGTAGAGCTAACAATGCAAAATGGTCAAGACTTTTTTATGCAGAAGTAAGTCAAAATTATCCTTATATGGAATGGGATACTATGTTTGAAAAAGAACTTATGCAAATTACAAAGGAAGAAGTAACTAAAGAAATTCAAGAACTCTTAAATTCACCAAAGGCATTATGGCGTATTCAAGCAAAATTAAAGGATAAAAAATAAATGGATACCCTTATACAGTGCAGTAATTTAAGATATACATATAATAGTACAGAAGTTTTGCATGGGATTAATTTTTCTGTTCATAGAGGAGAGATTGTAGGTTTACTTGGAAAAAATGGTGCAGGTAAAAGTACAACCATTAATATCCTTATGGGGTTTTTACAACCTGATTCTGGATCATGTTCTGTTTTTGGATATCCAAGCCATAAACTTGCTCCAAAAGAACGTATGCGTATAGGTTTATTGCATGAAGGTTTTGTGCAGTATAATTTTATGTCTATTGAGGAGATAGAACGTTTTTATAGTGCATTTTATCCTCATTGGAATAGAAAAGTTTATTATGATTTAATAGATCTTATGGGTGTTCCATATAGTAGACGTGTAACAAGACTTTCTTGTGGGCAACATTCGCAAGTTACATTAGGTCTTATTTTAGCTCAACAAGCAGAACTATTAATTTTAGATGATTATTCGTTAGGATTAGATGTTGGGTATAGACGATTATTTTTAGATTATTTGCGAGATTTTGTTGCAAAAAATAATACAACGGTATTGTTAACTTCCCATATTGTGGCTGAACTTGAAAATATGCTTGATACTATTATCGTTTTACAGCGTGGTAATATCATTGCTAATGAGCCAAGACGAACATTTATTGAAACATTTACTCGTTATGATTTACCTATAACAGAGGAAAGTTTAAAGATTCAAAATACAAAACCATTATTGCATATTGAGAAAACTCTTAATGCAATAAGTTTTTATACTAATGAAAATGAACATGAAATTCAAAGCTTTTTGAATAGCATATCACCCTTTCTTTGGGAACAGGCAAAACAAGTTCCCATGACTATTGAAGATGTTTTTGTGGGATTGACGGGAAAGTATTAGGATAAAAAAATGATAAAAGCTTTATTTGTAAAAGAATGGTACAAAATACGGTATATTTGGTGGTTGCCTTTTGTTGTTTCTTGTGCTGCCCTTTGTGATTATTATTGGACAGTTCTTGCTGTGCGTTCTATGCATGGAGCTATTAATTTATGGTCTGGTTTTATTCTTAAGGAAATTGTTTATTTTCAAAGTTTAAAATGGGCATTTATTTTTTCTGGAATATGGCTTGCTTGTTTTCAACTTTTGCCTGAATGTACAGGTAGAAAATTACGAGTTTTTTTTCATATTCCAGTTGATTATCGTGTTGCTTTTTTTGTGATTTTTGCTTTTGGAATTGGTTTGCTTACTGTTCTATTTATGATTATTTTTGGTATTTTTTGGGGAATTAATAGTCAGTTTGGTTTTCCTTATGAATTATCTTTTCCAATGCTTAAAACACTTATTCCTTGGGCTTTGGCAGGTATGGTTGCTTGGTGTGCAACTGCGTCTGTTATAGCTGATCCTTCTTTTATTCGTAAAATTGTTTTAGCTGGAATTGGAATAGGGTATATGACCTTGCTTACAGCAGAACAAGGTTATGCTCCTATGAGCAAAAGTTTTTGGGGATATTTTTTGATTTGTTTACCATGGTTATTTGCTCTTCCTTCTTCTGCATTACGTGTTAAGGAGGGAAGATAATGAAAATTTTATATTTGCGTCTAGTTCCTGTATTATTAGGTGTTTTTGTTCTTTATTGGTTTATTCCACAAAGTTATTTGCGTGCAACAAGAAGTGAATACCAACAAACAAAAGCAATGTATAGTTCTGTAAAAAAAGAATTTATTATTTGGGATCAAAATGCCGTTGGTTTTACTATGAAAACAGAAGCAAATGAACCTTTAAATCAAAAAGAGGGAAGAATGCTTTTACCTTTTCTTTTTGCACGTGATGTTGCAAAATGGCAAGGTTTTCCTCTTATGATTGATGGTAAAGAATATACGTATGAAGATGCGAAAAATTTACAAGTATTAAAAATGTTTCCGCGTAAAGCGTTAATTGGTTTGCCTCGTTTGTTTATTATTTTAGAATCACAGCCAGATACTTCTAGTTTTGATTTGCCTGATGATGTAATGATTTTAAAAAATAATGCAGTGTGTTTTGTGAATGCAGAAACAGGAAAAATTAAAAAAGAAAAAAGTGAGCTTTTTACAGCTGCAATACAAAATGCAGGAGCTAAATTTCCTTGGAAGGCAGCAGGCAATAATCCAGATCCTTTTAAAGCTTTTGATGAGGGACTTTTTTTTGTAGATGCAACAAATACATTATTTCAAATGCTTATGGTTAAAGGACAACCTGTTGTAAAAAATACGCATTATGTTCTTGAAAAGCCCGTAGTATCCTTAACTGTTCAAGAAGATATAACAAAAGAATATTATGGATTAATTGTTAGTGAAGATACGCTTTATATCAATCGATATAATGCTAAGCCATTGGCTTTACCTATAAATTATAATGTGTATGAGCAATCTGTTGATATGCTTGGTAATGCTGTTGATTTTTCGATCAATATAAAAAAACTTGATGGCACAAAATTATTTGAAACACAAAGTTTAGCAACAGATAAGGATTTCCATATATTACGTCAATATGAAAGTAGTATTAGTAAAGCTCAAAAAGAGGAGCATGAATGGGTAAAACGTGGTTTAGCTTTTTTAACACCGTTTTCACTAATACAATTTACACCTAAAGCAATAGGTATTGTTTTTGAATGGCGTTTAACAGAAAATATTTTATTTAGTCTTTTTGGATCAATAACTGGAATGGTTATATATCTTTTAGTCCAATATGTATGGCAAAAACAAAGAAAATATTTTTTAAAGAGAAATTTATTGCCTCTTTGTATTATTGCTATATTTGGATTGCCTTCTGCTATAATGCTTTTTATTTTTGCTCCTATTTGTATTGTAAAAAATACAGATACTGCCTGTAAGAGTTTGCAATAAATGAATATGAAAATCATATTTTTATTGCGTGTTGGTATGTCAATTAATTTTTAACATTGTAGAGAGTAAAATTTCTATGCGATTAAACTATGTTGCAACACTATGTGTGATGGTTGGGTTTTTAGGTTCTGCAAATATTTCTTTTGCAGAAGATCTAAAAAAGAAAGAAGAGAGTGAAAAAACTGTTCATCGGTTAGATCCTGTTGATGTTTATGGGCAAACAGAAAATGTAGGCGAGATAAAGCTAAACGCAGATACTATTAAAATGACCCCAACATCAACAAATAGTATTAATGATTTATTTCGTGGTCAATCTTCCATTCAGTTTGATGCAAATTCTCGAACAGGTTTAACAGGGGGAGAAATTACTCCACCTAAAATTTCTATTCATGGTGCAAAGCATTATGAAAATAATTTTACAATAAATGGAATTAGTAATAATAGTAACTTGAATCCACAAGGCTTTGATACTAATCCTGCTGCTGGTTCTAAACCAACAGGTGATTCACAAGGTATTTTTGTTGATCCAGAATTATTTGATACGGTAGAAGTGTATACAGAAAATATTTCTGCTCAATATGGTGATTTTGTTGGTGGTGTAGTTAATGCTACATTGCGTGATGCGTCAGTTGATGGTTGGCATGGTGGTGCATCAGTACGTGGAACAACACATGGTTTTACAGAATTTCATTATACTCCAAATGATTTTGTTAATGCAAATAGTGGGGTAACAGCAGGAAAGCCCGTACAACCAAAATTTTATAAAGGGTCTGGTAATGTATATTTAGAAGGACCTATTTATAAAAATAGTCTTGGTCTTATGCTTTCCTATTCACAACAATATAGTTTAATTCCAAAAACATTGCTTGTAGGAAATAATCAAGAAGTTGATGAACATCGTAGCAATCAGAATTTCCTCGTTCGTATTAATACTAATCCAGATGATAAATTTTATGCTGCATTAACAGCTATTTATGCACCTTATGAGGGAGTATTTGTTTCTCCTACTTATAAAGATGGTGGTGAATTTTCTATGAAAGGTGGGGGTATGCAATTTATTTTGAATACTCGTTATGCCTTTGATTTTGCTAAATGGAGCAATGATTTTGGTTATAGCATGACTGAAGTAAGTCGTGATTCTGATAGTATTTTATATAGTTGGAATAAAAGTAAAGTAGAAATTTGGGCAACACAGCCTAAAAATAACCAAGTTGGTGGTTTTGGTGACTATGAAATGAACCAAGATACATTATCTTGGAAAAGTGTATTAGATGTTGAACCTATTGGTGATACTGTTATTCATAATCTTTTGACTGGTTTTGAGTTTAAACACGTTGTTTCTAAAACAAAAGAAAGTGGTTATATTAGTTATATGCTTCCTAAAGATGATCCTAATGCACAAGGAAGTATGGGTGATGGTGTTATTGCGGGTGAGCAATTTGCAACACTTAAAAATGTGCAAAATGCTATGCAAAAAAGTTTAAATTATTCTTCCATTGCTGTTTTTTTAGAAGATGAAATAGAATGGGGACATTTAACCTTTAGACCCGGTGTGCGTGTAAGTTATGATGATTTAATGGAAAATACAGATATTGCTCCACGTCTTTTTGCAAACTATGATATTTTAAATGATGATCGTTTTAATATTTATGGTGGTTATAACAGATATTATGGATCTCAAGTTCTTGATAGAATATTAAGTTTTCAAAACCCATTACAACGGTATAATAGAAAAAATTCTACTGATCCATGGGTAGCACAACCAGCTCCTAAAACAAGTTCTGTTTATGATTTAGCAAAACTTGATAATCCATATACAGATGAGTATACAGTTGGAGCTTCTGCCAATGTGTTTGATATTTTATTTAAACTTGGTTTTACGTATAGAGAATATGAAGATCAATTAACAGCTACTACGTATCAAGATTCTAATAAATTAACACATATTATGTATAATAATGGTGGTAGTTCAAAATATAAAGGTATTACTCTTTCAGCAGAACATACTTTTGCTACTGATGGTTATGGAACACATAATGTAGAATTATCTGCAACGTGGTCAGAAACAAAGGGTAGTGCTATTGACTGGACTAATTCTGCTTTTGATGAAAACTTGGGCGGCGGTAGATTTGATCCTGATTTTATTTACTTAAATGGTCAACAAGTAAGTCGTTATAATTTACCTGCAAGTAATTTTAATTCTCCTTGGGTTCTTGCTTATACCCATAATGCGACATTTTGGGACGAACGTTTAAAAGCATTTTTACAAGTACGTTGGGAAAAAGGCGGAAAACGTTTAATTGAACTTGATCCAATCAAAACAACAGGACTTTGGTATCGTGCTTTTGCAGAACATGATCAAGACAATATGTTTAATGCTGATTTAAAATTAAGTCTTGATATGATTAGATATGAAAATCAAACCCTTGCTCTTGAGCTTGAAGCATTAAATTTACTAAATAGTAAAAATATTGTGAATACAACAACTTCAAGCACCAATGCAGGATCATATTCTTTAGGTCGTCAATTCTATTTAGGATTGAAATATACATTTTAATTAAGGATTTTTTTAGGGGAAAAACTTTTGAAAAAGTTTCTTCCCCTAATACCCCTTTACAAAACTTTTTATGTAGGGTGTGTTTCTAATTTATGTATAAGTATTTAAATACGAAAATAAGTAATTTTTTATTAATAACCTAAGATAAATAAATTTATTGAAACTTGTTTCAATAAATTTATTTGATTGAGGGGGCTTGGGGGAAATCATTTCCCCCAAAGAAAAAAATAAAATACGATTAATTTAGAAATATATACTAATTTTTTTGCAAGTATGGAGTGTTTTTGCTATGCATAGTTATTTATCAAAGTTATTTATACAGACAATAAAAAGATCTTTACTTGCGTTTGGGGTATGTATTGTTTTTGTTTTTTTTCCTTTTTTTCTTTATGCGTATGAATTACCCCATAATAATGTTACAAAACATACAGTTTTAGGTATTTGGGACGAAGCAGATGCCTTGCAAGATATAGAAAAAACAATTTTACCTGCTGTTCCAAAAGGTGGCTCATTGCGTATGAGTGCTTTAGGTTCTTTTGATAGTTTTAATCCTTTTGCTGCTCGTGGTATACGTGCTGCATATATTCATTTAACTTATGAAACATTAGGGCAATCTGTTCCCGGTGAAGAGTTTTTTATGCAAGGTTTACTTGCAAAGGAATTTATTCTTAGTAATGATCGTTCATTTATGCTTG
The DNA here is from genome assembly GCA_029258655.1 of Mailhella sp. Classification (GTDB taxonomy): domain Bacteria; phylum Desulfobacterota; class Desulfovibrionia; order Desulfovibrionales; family Desulfovibrionaceae; genus Taurinivorans. The sequence goes on along the minus strand of JARHYD010000112.1, from coordinate 48,057 downwards.
TTGTTTTAAATGAAAATGCACGCTTTGCTGATGGTAAACCTGTTACAGCTGATGATGTTGTTTATACGTTTAATGCATTAATGAAAGAAGCAAGTCCACAATATAGAACATATTATGCTCAAGTAAAAAATGTTGAAGCAAAAAGTATGCATGAAGTTCTTTTTACTTTTGCAGAAAGCCATAATAAAGAATTACCTCTTATTATTTGTCAACTTCCAGTTTTACCTGCTCATTGGTTAAAAGGTAAAAATTTAGGAGAACCATTAACAGAAATAATACCTGCCAGTGGACCATATAAAGTAAAAGAATATAAAATGGGTTCTCGTGTTGTGTTGGAACGAAGGAAAGATTGGTGGGGAGAAAAATTACCTATAAATCAAGGGTATTATAATTTTGATACAATTAGTGTTGATTATTATCGTGATGTTACTGTTGCACGCGAAGCATTTTTTGCAGGATCTGTGGATTTCTTTATGGAAAATACCATAAAAGATTGGAAAAATGCTTATGATGTGCCAGCAGTACGCAATGGAAATATAGTAAAGAAAGAACAAAAAATACGCCGTAATAATGGTATGGGGGGAGTATTTTTAAATACTCGTAATGAAATTCTTGCTGATAAAAGAGTTCGCCAAGCATTAAATTATGTTTTTGATTTTGAATGGGCAAATAGAGCGTTATTTTATAATGCTTATGAACGGTTTACAGGAACATTTACAGGTTCTTCCTTATCTGCACCATCATTGCCAAGTGAAGAAGAAAAAAAAGTTTTAGCTGAATATGCTAATGAGTTAGATCCAGTAGTTTGGGAACCTTTACCTACAAATTTTAAAACTGATGGAAGTGGTAGAAATGCTGAAGGTCTTCGTAAGGCTTTGGCTCTTTTAGAAGAAGCGGGCTGGACATTAAAAAATGGTATAATGCAAAATAAACAAGGTAAGCAATTAAAACTTACTATGATTTTAAGTTCTCAACAATTACAACGTGTTTATGTACCTTTTCAAAAAAATTTACAAAGACTTGGTATACAGTTAGATATTCAACTTATTGATCAAACTCAATATATTGGACGACTTCGTGCTTATGATTTTGATTTAGTTTATGCTATGATGCCACAATCTCAATCTCCCGGTAATGAACAAAGACAATTTTGGGGAAGTGAGGCAGCTAAAACTCCCGGAACAAGAAATTTTGCAGGTATTCAAAATAAAGTTATTGATGATGTAATTGAAAAACTTATTTCTGCTCCAACAGAACAAGAATGGAAAACGTATATTGCAGTGCTTGATAGATTAATTCAGCATGGCTCTTATTTTATTTATGGTTGGTATAGTCCTGTTATCCGTTTTTCATGGTGGCAAAATCGTATTTGTCCACCTTCAAAAGGTTTACAGTATGGCATTGATCTTATGGCTTGGTATGCAAGCGATGCAGATAAAAGTAATACTGGGGCAAAATAAATGTTACATTATACCTTACGGAGATTATTGCTTATTATTCCAACATTGCTTGGTATATTAACCATAAACTTTTTTGTAATACAAATTGCTCCTGGTGGTCCTGTGGAACAATTTATTGCAAATTTAGAAGGGAACGGCACAAGCTTTATGGAGCGAGTGGGTAGTTCTTCTGGAGATTTTGTTTCTTCAACTCAAGAAGATACTGGTAATTATGCTGGGGGAAGAGGATTAAGTGACGCAACATTAAATGCTGTAAAAAAAATGTATGGTTTTGATAAACCTATTATAGAACGATATTTTGAAATGTTGTGGAATTATTTATGTTTTGATTTTGGAAATAGTCTTTTTAAAGCGTCTTCTGTTGTGGACTTGCTTATTAATGCTTTGCCTGTTTCTATTAGTTTAGGGTTATGGAGTACGCTTATTATTTATTTTGTTTCCATTCCATTAGGTATTGCTAGAGCTATACGACGAGGTTCTTTTTTTGATGTAAGTTCTGGATTGTGTGTTGTTATTTGTAGTTCTATCCCTGGATTTTTATTTGCTGTATTATTAGTTATTTTCTTTGCAGGGGGATCATATTGGCAAATTTTTCCTTTGCGTGGTTTACATTCTCTTGATTATGAACAGTTAAGTTTTATGGAACAAGTGATTGATTATTTTCATCATCTTGTTTTGCCTTTAATTTCTCTTTCTATTGGTGGTTTTGCAGGATTAAGTTTAATTACAAAAAATTCTTTTTTAGATGAATTGACAAAGCAATATGTAGATACAGCAAAAGCAAAAGGATTAACAGAAAAAGCTGTTTTATATAAACACGTTTTTCGTAATGCAATGCTTATTGTTATTTCTGGATTACCAGGCACTTTTGTTCGTATGTTTTTTGCTGGATCTTTGCTTATTGAAACAATTTTTTCTATTAATGGCTTGGGATTATTAGGTTTTGAAGCAGCTATGCAAAGAGATTATCCTGTTATGTTTTCAACACTATATATTTTTACACTTATAGGACTTCTTACTTCTATTATTGGTGATATAACAATGATGAAAGTTGATCCTCGTATTGATTTTACAGCAAGAGGTAAAGTATGAGTCCTTTATTAAAAAGACGTTGGCAAACATTTAAAAAAAATAAACCAGCTTTTGTGGCATTACTTATTTTTGGTAGTTTTTTTGTATTAAGTCTTTGTGCTGAATTTATTGCTAATGATAAACCCCTTGTTATTTATTTGCAAGAAGATGAGCAAAGTCGTGTTCTTTTTCCTTTTGTGCAAGATATTGTGGAAACAGATTTAGGAGGAGATTTACCGCTTTTAGTGGATTTTCATGATCCTTTTATTCAAGAACAAATAGAAAAAAAAGGTTGGGCAATTTGGACTCCAATACGATATTCTTATGATACCATAGTTCGTCAGGGTGATATGGTTTTTCCATCACGACCTAGTTTAGAAAATTGGCTTGGTACTGATGATCATGGACGTGATATTTTAGCAAGAATTTTATATGGATTTCGGTTATCTGTTCTTTTTGGTTTATGCCTTTGTGTTATTAGTAGTGTAATAGGAATTATAGCAGGGCTTTTACAAGGATATTATGGGGGAAAACTCGATTTATATTTTCAACGATTTATGGAAATATGGAGTGGTATTCCTGTCCTATATTTAATTATTATTATTTCAAGTATATTAATTATTAATTTTTGGGTCTTGCTTGGAATAATGCTTCTTTTTAGTTGGATGCGTTTTGTGGGAGTGGTGCGAGCAGAGAGTTTGAAAGTTCGTAATATGGATTATGTTCGTGCTGCACGTGCATTAGGAGTTTCTGATAGACATATATTATTGCATCATATTTTACCTAATGCCACAGTTGCTTTAATTGCTGTTATGCCATTTCAAATTAATGCTTCTATTGTAACGTTAACCTCATTAGATTTTCTTGGTTTTGGGTTGCCACCTAGTTATCCTTCTTTAGGTGAACTTATTGCACAAGGAAAAAATAATCTTTTTGCTCCATGGATAGGTATTACAGGTTTTATTACCTTAGGTTCTATGCTTAGTTGTCTTGTGCTTATAGGGGAAGGTGTTCGTGATGCTTTTGATCCTCGAGTCTTTTTTGCTCAAGAATTAACGCAAGAACGTGAAGAGGATTAATGTATGGATTTATTGTCAGTTAAAGATTTATGCATTTCTTTTCAATTAGGTGAAATGCATAAAAAAAATATAAATCAAATGGCACAACGAGAAGTTGTTCATAATGTTTCTTTTGCTATCCAAAAAGGACAATGCCATGCACTTGTAGGAGAAAGTGGGGCAGGAAAAAGTTTAACAGCTCGTTCTCTTATGCATTTGTTGCCTTATGGCGTTTATATTCGTTCTGGTTCTGTTGTGTTAGAGGGGCAGGAATTAACACATTTAACAGAAAAAGAAATGTTGCGTTTTCGTGGAAAAGATATTGCTATGGTTTTTCAAGATTCTTTAGCAGGATTAAATCCTTTGCAACCAGTGGGAAAACAAGTGGAAGAAGCTCTTTTTATTCATTCTACTATGAATAAAAAAGAACGTGAAAAACGTGTGTTAGAACTTTTTGATTTAGTACAAATTGATAATGCAAAAGAACGTGTTTTATCTTTTCCTCATCAACTTTCTGGGGGGCAAAGACAAAGAGTAATGTTGGCTCTTGCTATTGCTAATAAACCTAAATTACTTATAGCTGATGAACCCACAACAGCTCTTGATGCAAATATTCAAGTAGCTATTTTGGAATTATTACAATCATTACAAAAAGAATTTGATATGGGTTTATTACTCATAAGCCATGATTTGCGTATGGTTCAAGATTTTGCTGATGTTGTTCATGTTATGCAAAAAGGTGAGATTATAGAAAGTTCTAAAGAAGTATTTGTTAATCCAAAACATTGGTATACACAAAAATTATTAGCAACTGAAGATACTGATTATGCTCCAGTACAAAAAAATATAACAGAACCTATTTTATCTGTAAAAAATTTGAATATAGAATTTGTTCGTCCTAAAAAAATGCTCTTTAAAGCTCCACAAGTTTTTCATGCAGTTAAGAATGTTAATTTTATTTTATCTAAAGGGGAATGTTTAGGTCTTGTGGGAGAGAGTGGTTCTGGTAAATCAAGTATTGCTCTTGCAGTATTGCGTTTAATTAGTTCTACTGGATCTATTATTTTAAATGGACAAGCTATTGAAAATTATTCTCACAAGCAAATGCAACCCTTAAGAAAAAAATTGCAAGTAGTTTTTCAAGATCCCTATTTATCGCTTAATCCTCGTATGACAATTTATGATTGTATAAAAGAAGGTGTGTTAGCCCATGAAAAAATGCAAAAACAAGTATTAATGCAAAAAATTTATACTTGTTTGGAAGATGTAGGATTATCAAAAGATTATGCTTTACGTTTTCCCCATGAGTTATCTGGAGGAGAACGTCAGCGTGTAGCTATTGCTAGAGCCATAATTTTACAGCCTGAAGTGCTTATTTTAGATGAGCCAACATCTTCACTTGATAGAACATTACAATTTCAACTTCTTGAATTGTTAAAAACATTACAAAAAAAATATGCAATGTCTTTTGTGTATATAAGCCATGATTTACGCTTAGTAAAAGGTTTTTGTCAAAAGATACTTGTTTTAAAACAAGGAGAATGTGTAGAGCAAGGAATGACAAAAGATGTTTTTATGAATCCACAATCAGAATATATGAAACGTTTGCTTTATTCATCAAATATGCAACATGAAGTAATGTAAATAAATACGCATGAGGTAATTATGAAAAAATATGTTTTGCCGTGTTTAATAATGCTTACAAGTTTTTCTTGTTTCTTTTTTTCTATAAGTAAAAATTTGTATGCAGCACCACAAATGAAAGAAATAGAAAAAAAATTAAATCAAACTATTGAAAAAGATTCTACTGTTGGATCAAGTGTCCAAAAATGGCATGAAAAACAAGATGAATTACTTGATGAAATGCGAAGAATGAAAGTAGAAATTCAATGGCTTACTTTGCAAAATAATAAATATTCTCACTATGTTGAAAGTAATCAAAGAAAAATAGATGAGTTACAAAAAATAAATAGTGAATATGCTGTTATAGAATTGCAACTTGAAAATGCTATGCATAATTATTATGAACAATTACAGTATATTATAAAAAATGATATGCCTTTTTTAGAAAAAGAACGTTATGATAGGCTTATTTTTATACGAGATTCCTTAGATTCACCAGAATTATCTATTGGAGAAAAATTTAGACGATTTGCAGAAGCATTATCTGTTGAGGCTGCTTATGGAATTGAAATCAAAAATGAATTTCATAATGCAAAATTAGGTGAAACAGAAACAGATTTAAATATTATGCGAATTGGAAGAATGGCAATGTATGCGTTAACATTAGATAATAAAAAATCTGGTATTTGGAATCAAGAAAAACAGATTTTTATGCCAACCACAGAAGAAGAACATAAGTATATTTTAGCCTTACAAACGGTAATTTCTAATAAACAATTTTATCAAGTAATTGCATTACCAATGGGAAATATGAAGAATGAACAAAAATAACACAATTTTTATTTTCTTTTTTAGTATGATATTTGTTTTGTTAGGTGCAATATCTGTTAATGCTAATGAAGCACAGCAAAAAAATGTTAATGCAACAAATAAGTTAGAGAAAATGCAATATGAAATAGAAATATTGCAATCAGTTATTAATAAAGAAACACAAGAAAGTATTCGGGAATTAGCACAAAATAAAGAAGCTTTTCTTAAAGAATATGAGAAAATAAAAAAACAAAAACAAGAATTAGAAGCAAATCTTACGCAGTTACAAAATAAATTTGAAGAACAAACTTTGCTTATTAATAGTTTAGAAATGGAATTTTCTCATCAAAAAAATAGTAGAAAAGCCTTAGAAGGAGCTGTAAAAATTAATGGAAATCTTTTAAAAGAGCGATTAGTTTTTGCTCCGTATGGTAGTCTTTCTTTTATTGATCATGAAGTGCTACAAAAAATAACTTCTGAAAAGAATTTTCCAACATTTACTCAGATTGATAGTTTACTTTCAATGCTATTATCTGAAATACGTCAAAATGGAAAAATTGATTTCAAAAAAGGAACAATTTATTCTAATGAAGGGGTAGCTAAACCTGCTAATATCTTGTATGCAGGGGGATTTTTTGCCGTAGCTAATGATGAGGACGGAAATTTTCAATTTTTGCGTCCAAGCGATGATAGCCAAAAATTAATGGTTGCTCCAGTTTTACCTAATACCACTCTTCAAAAAAATTTATCAGAATTTTTTATGGGTAATACGTCTTTGCTTTATGCTGATCTTTCAAAGGGTGCTATGTTTGCAGTACCAAAGGAAGAGAGAAACTTTTTTACACATATTGTTGCAGGTGGTGCTTTAGTTTGGCCTATTATTCTTTGTGGAATATTTGCAGGAATTTTTGGAATTTGGCGTCTTTATTGTTTATTTAGAATAAATTTAGGTGCAAAAGAAGTTTTTGAAAAATTTTATGATGTTATTGGTGAAGGGAAGTTTGAAGAAGCAAAATTACTTTTAGAAAAGCATAAAACAGAAAAGATTATGCCTTATTCTTTTTTAGAATATATGCTTACACATTGGAATAATAGTGTTGTAAGTCTTGAAAAAGTTTATGAAGAGGCAATGAATGTTTTTGTTAATCCGTTATCAAAAGGAATGACATTTGTTGCTGTATGTGCTGCTGTTGCTCCTTTACTTGGTTTACTTGGTACTGTTACAGGTATGATTTCTACCTTTGATGTTATTACCTTATATGGAAATAGTGATCCTAAAATGTTATCTGGTGGGATTTCTGTTGCATTAGTTACAACGGAATTAGGGCTTATGGTGGCAATTCCTTTAATGTTTTTACATTTCTTTATTTCAAGACGGGTTGAAGTAATTGAACAATACCTTGATACAAAAGCAAGTATGTGCATTGCTCGTGCGAGTGGGTTTTTAGTGCAAACAGCATTAACAGGATATGATAATGGAACTACTCATTAGTATTTATACCCACATGGTTGCTGGTGGGATATATATGATTCCTATTTTATTTATTAGTATTTTGATGTTTAGTTTTATTCTTTTTCGTGGAATAACCGTATGGTTTGTACACAGAGAGTTAGATATTCTTTTTGCTAATGGATTAGAAAATATGAATCCAGCAGGAAAGTGGAATATCCGTGCCCATGAGTATAGACGATTTCGTTCTGGCATTGAAACAATAGATTTTGCATTACGCGAAACTCTTTCTCAAGAACTTGTTGGACGTGTGGGAACAGGAAATGGTATTTTACTTTGTGCTGCATTAGCTACACTTTTGGGTTTGCTTGGAACGGTTAGTGGAATGATTACATCATTTGAAGCAATATATGATTATGGTGTTGGAAATACAAAAAGTATGTCAGCAGGTATTTCACAAGCACTTATAACAACTCAAAGTGGTTTGTTAGTAAGTATAGTTGGTGTTATGCTTGGAAAATTTCTTTCTCGTATGACATTTCGGTTAGAACAAAAAGTTTTAGATTTTTATACCTTGATAGAACAAAATACATAACTGGTGGTAAAATGAGAAAAAATCGTAAAAGACAATCACAACAAGTGGATTTAAATCTTACTCCACTTATTGATATGGTTTTTATTTTGCTTATCTTTTTTATGGTTACAGCAAGTTTTGTAAAAGAATCTGGTATTGATGTTGAAAGACCTGTGGCACAAACAGCAGAATCTCGTTCTCCTTCTGTTATTGTAAGTATTGATGCACAAAATACTATTTGGCTTGATAATAAAACTATTGATGTTCGATCAGTGCAAGCTTGGATGACAAATTTTATGCAAGAATCCCCAGAAGGTACTGTTATTATTGCAGCAGATGTTATGGCTAGAAGTGGTATTGTTATACAAACATTAGATGCTTGCCGTGAAGCTGGCGTAAAAAATGTGAGTGTTGCTACAAAAACAGCACAATAGGAATGTATGATGATTAATAATAGTTCATTATCTATACGGTATCGTTTGCCAAGATTACAATTACCAAAACTTATATATGAATCTTTTGAGAATAAAAAATATCGTTATCGAAAAAGAGCTATTTATAAATTAGCTAGTGTGGTAGGTGCTGTTTTTTGTACATTTTTTCTTTTTGCTCTTGTTTTTATGGAACAATCACTTGATGAAGAACCTGTATTAATAACAAAATCACAAGGTGTTCCTCTTTCTGAAATGCAAGAAGAAATTCAAGAAGAAACTTTGCCTCAGCAAGTTGTAGAAAAAGTTAATCCTGATGTGCCAGAAATGAAAGCCATGCCAGAGATTGTGCAAGTAGATATTCCTTTATTAAAATTAGATTATGCTATTAATACTAATAGTTCCGTTGCTGTTCATGTACCTACTCCACCAAGTATAGAACAAATTGCACCAGCAAGTACCCCAACTTTGCAAGCATATAGCTTAGATCAAGTAGATGAAAAGCCTTCTGTTCTTTATAATCCACGCCCTGCATATCCAAAAGGTGCGTTACGCTCAAAAATTCAAGGTCAAGTAATAGCTCGTGTACTTGTGAATAGTGAAGGACGAGTGATGAATGTACAAATTTTAGATGGTCCTTATGCAGATATTTTTAGAAATGAAAGTATTACGGCTTTAAAGCGTTGGCGTTTTAAGCCAGGAAAAATACAAGGAAAACAAGTAACTACTATTATTGAAATTCCTTTAGTCTTTTCTTTAAAATAATATTGAAATTAAAAGAAAAAAGTAAATAAAAAATAATACTTTTTAATAGGGAATTTAAAAAAGTTTAAATATATCCTAGAATTATAGGTTTTTTATGAAAAATTTTTTTGTAATGATATTTTTTGTTTTTTTCTGTTTTTTTTATGCTGTTACTGGGAGTGTAGCTAATGAAAAAAGTTCTCCTGAAGAATCTTCTATTTTAAATAAAGCATATCAAGAATATAAACAAAAAAAATTTCAAAATGTTTTAACTATGATAGAACCTTTTGTAAAAAGTTCTCAAAAAAAACATTCTTTTTCTTATATTTTATATGGACTATCTGCTTCTGAACTTAAGCAATATAAAAAAGCTATTACAGTTTATGAAAAAGGAATAGGCTTTTACCCACAAAATTATACATTGTGTAATAATTGTGGTTTAGCTTATATGAATAATCAGCAATATATACAAGCAGCAAAAATGTTTTCAAAAACTATTAATTATGCACCGCAAGATCAAAAAATTGCTTTACGTTTTTTAGTTGCTCAAAATTGGTTTTATGCAAAACAATATGCACAAGCAGCTAGAGAAGGAGAAATTGTTTATAAAGCAAATCCTCAAAAAAGAGAATATATTGAATTTCTTGTTATGTGCTATATTGAAAATAAAGCATGGGCAAATGCTGATAACTATTTATCTTATTTATTGAATTTATATCCCCTTGATGTAAAATCATGGAAAACAGCTGCAGCTGTTCGTATTAGACAAAATAATTATGTAGGAACAGCAACAGCTCTTGAAATATCTCAAATATTAGAACCAGACGTAAGTAAAACTCATGCTCTTTTATCATTGTATACTAAAGTTCATGCTCCACATTTTATGCTTGAAACATTAAAAAAACTTCCTCAAACTTCACAAAATCAAAAATATTATTTGCAAGCAAAAATTCAAACAGGTAAATTAAAGGAAGCATTACAATATATTAACAAACAAAATCAACAAAACCCAAGTGCAGAATGGTATTTTTTACAGGGATCTTTGCAAAATAGATTATTGCAGTATAAAGACGCAGAAAAAAGTTTTCAACAAGGTGCAAAAATGCAGGGAGAATTTGCAGAAAAATGTTTATTATCTCTTGCTCTAGGCTACTGGGAACAAGGTGAAATAAAATTGGCACAAAAAGAATTTACTAAATTACTCAATTCTTCATATAGTAATGAAGCACAAAATTCCTTGCGTAACCTAGAATTAATGGAAAAAGAAATAATTTTGATGAATGAAATAATGGCACAAAATAATTAGATAGGGGTTTATTGGATATAGTTTTTTTTAAAATAATTTTATTTTTTATCTGGGGTGTGTTTTTAGAAAAATCTTATTTTTTTCTTTGGGGGAAATGATTTCCCCCAAGCCCCCTCAATTAGGTAATTTTATTGAAATATGTTTCAATAACGTTGCCTATTTTAAGGCATTAGTAGAAGTCTTTTTTTCTTAAAAATAAAGAAGTTATTTATTACATAGCGTGTGTTTTCAACTTATTTATAATTACTTTAATACATTAGAAACATTGAGCTAAGAATATTTTTCTATGATGAATTTGTGCTGTTATAGTATAGGCTCTTTTGCTATTCTTATTATTGATTAACCATAATTTTAAAGGGTTGTATGAAAAATCCATTAAATACATCAAAGAAACTTGAGCCAATATTTCCTAATGTATAACCAACAGCAGTAAGAATATTAACATTAATTTTAGGATCATCAAGAGAACCTGTAACTTTGATAGGAATTTCTGGAATACCTAAATAGGTTGCACTGGCAAAAGCATTAATAGTATTCTTAGGCAAATTAATTTTTCCTCCACCTTGAATAAAGATACCTGGACCATGTAAGGTGATATTATTTGTTTCTACTATTCCTTTTTTGACAATACCAGAAGCTCGTAACGAATGATAATTTGTTTTAGAACCATATTGTCTTTTTTCTGTGTCTGCATGAATACCATTATTTTGTTGTTTTATAGAACGAGGTTTTTCGTTTATGAAATATCCATTTGAAAATTGCATATTCCATTGTGCATTCATGGTTTTAAATAAATCAGTTGTTCGAGAAATAACTGTTGTTCCTTGAAAAGCAATATAACCAGTTCCAGCCATGAGTGTAGATTGTTTACGCATTTTTGTTACATTAAGCATATCAATATGTTCTGCTTTCATTTTGTATCGAGTATTCATTGTGTAGTGATTTGTATGTTCTTTATGATGAACTTGTCCTTCAAGTAATGCTTGGATTTTGCCTTGTTTTATATTTGTGTGTAAGTTGTTGATACTTATTTTATCATCAGCAATTTTTATATTTCCAGTAAAGTTTGTAGTGGTAATATCATAAAATGTTAATCTATCTGCTTTGATGTTAATATCCATAACATTTTCACAAATAAAATTTAAAGGTAAGGGTTTGTCTTGTATAGGTGTATTAGATTCTGTTTTTTTGAGCATATCAGCTAGATTAAAATGTTGAAAATAAAGATTTCCATTCCAGTATTTTTTGTCTTGTGTTTTTATTATTAAGTTAGCAATAAGTTTAGAATTTTTTAATCTACCACGATAATTTTTAATAATTAATGTATTATCTGCTAAATTAAAACCTAAATTGACATTTCCATCTAAAATAGTTTTTCTTGTAGGTAATTCTAATAATTGAATATCTGTTGGTTGTGGTTTTCGTGAAATAGGCATAAAGTTTGTTGTACTAAAATCAATACTAGACGCAAGAGAACGAAGTCTATAATTTTCTTCCTTTGTATTAGCTTGAATTTCCCAATTTCCTTTTAAAGAAAATGATTGTGGCAATTTTTTTTGTACATTAAAAGGAATAGTTTTAATATTAATATCTGTTTTTAATGTGTTGAATTTTTGTAATAATTCTGTTTTACTATGAAAGGCTGCTTTTTCTAAATTAATTTTTGCTTTTATTTCAAGAGAATTAAGTAGTTCTGCTATATTACTTCCTGTTAAAGCAATTTGTGTATTTGCATTTAATTTTCCAGTACAAGCTGTATATCCAATAATACTTCGTACTGGTGCTTCTAATAATACATTGTTAATATTGGCAAAAATTTGATGTTTTTGTGTACTATAAAGATATGCTTTTGCAGTGGCATTTCCACCATAAAGGTTATTAATAGTAGCGGAGATAGTAGGCGTTGCGTTTTTATCTGGAGCAATTTCTACTTTTGCTTGTGCAAAATCAAGTTTCCATATATGGGCAGAATAGGGAACTGTAATATTTATATGATAATCAACAAAAAAGTTTTGTGTTTTTTTTGTTGAATTTTTCTTTTTAGCGGGTTGAAATATAGGTACAACAGGGGAAGGTAATGCTACTTTATTTACATTTTTTCCATTAATTTCTGGAAAAAGGTTATTCAAATTAGTAACAGTATTTTTATCTTGTAATAAGGTAAGATCAAAGCGTATATCTGGTTTTAGAAAATTGGCAGTAATAGCTTTGCCTGTAACTTTATAACCCGGTATGCTTGCAGTTAATTTTGGAGAAAATACGCCTTTTAATGTGCAATAAAGGTCAAGATCTCCTTTTATTTTATCAAGAGCATTATATAAGCCTGCACTGATAGAGCGAGTAGGCCCTATCCAACGGGGCAAACTAAAATTGTCTACTTTAGCATGACCGTAGAAAAGAGGATTAAAAGGGTATAATCCTGTAATATTTCCATTAAGTGTAACTTTATCTGAATCTGCTTGAATAACAGCATGTTCTAACTGAATAGAGTTAATATGTAAGCCTGGTAAATTAACAGCGTGGGAGGCTAGATGGTTTACACGTAAAAAATCAGTTGCATAAGAACTAAATTGATGTGTTGTTTTAGATTTGATAGGGGTAAAACTTGTTTGTAGTTTAAAGGGGATATCTAGGGAAATGGGAATATTATGACCATTGACAGGTAAAAGCGTGGTATTTTTTAAGCGTGCAGATAATTGTATAGATTTTTGAGGGATAAAAATATCAAAATGTGTTGAAAAATCTATAAAACTAGGTTTTGGCATAGGGAAAATTTGAAATTCTTTTGCGGGTTTTATTGGTATGATTTTTTCTAGTTCTGCTACTTGAATATTTGCTTTAAAAGAAAAATCTCCAGAATATCGTTTGGTACTGTATGAAATATTTTCTGCATTAATTTGTGTTTTTGTTAATGAGCCAAGAATATTTTTGTTGCGTATTAAGTGAATACTATCAGCGTCAATTTTTGCATATCCATCTAAAATATCAGGAGCTTTAAAGGATAAATTAAGACTATTGGTAGCGTAAGTAATATTAGAATTTAAATCTAAAATATTCCCATTAGCATTTTGTATGAATATTTTTATACTATTAAAATAATGAGGAATAGAAAATTGTTCTAATGTAGCAAAAAGTTTTTTGGTTAGTTTTTCTGTTGTATCTTCTAATTTAATGGGGTGTTCTATTTTTGGATTATCTTTATTGGCAGGAAGAATAATTTTATATTGTGGATTATAAAAAGTGATTTTGGAAAGAACAGGTTTAAAAACAAATAAAGAACGCCAATTTAAATTTCCTTCAATGCGATCAATTTTAAAAATAAATTTTTGTTTTTTATCTATGATAGTAGTATTTTTAGCTATAATACTTAAATGAGGAGTAAAGGATAATTCATAACTTTCAATAGAACTAACAATATTACTTTTACTTGCTAAATAATTATTAATATTTTCAGATAATTTTGCTGGTTGTAAGTATGCTAAATAAATATAAAGACCAGAGATAAGCAAAGTTATCCATGCAATGAAGAAAATATAACTAAAAGGAATTTTACGCACAATCATAACTCGTTATATGGCTTTGTTACTATATATTTTATCTTTTAAGAGAAAATGGATAAAATATATAGGTTTCATCTGGTATAAATTATAATGATTTTATCATAAGGTAAAGAATTTTTATTTTAGGAGTGCTTTTAAATTTAGGAGTGTTTTCAAATTATTTATAATAATTAAACTTAAATAAGCAAATTTATTGAAATAAATTTTAATAAATTTGCCTAATTGAGGGGGCTTGGGGGAAATCATTTCCCCCAAAGAAAAAAATAAAATAAGATTAATTTAAAAATACACCTTATAAATTTTTAATATTATAAAAATCAAATAATTAGCCATTATTATTCTTGTAGGAATAACGCAACATTTTTTGTAGTAAATAAAGTTTGCATAAAAGTATAAAGGGATATGATCGGGTATAAGAGGGGAAGCCTCTTACAAAATAAAGAGTGTTATGGTTGAGAGTTAATGGTGCTGTTGAGGATAAAATCTTTATGCTTGCTCATTATATTTTGTTTCGTTATGATACGGAAAAAAATAGAGGTTGTTAAATGGATTTTCTTTTATTTTCTTTTTTCTTTGGTTCAATTCTTGTTCTTTTTATGCCTGTTTATGCGTTATCATATAAGGTTTTTGAAATAAAAAATAAACGATCTTTATATGGAAAAGCAAGTCAGCAATTAAGTTATTGTATTGCTTTGTTAGCAATTTTATATTTTTTTGCATTTGGATTAGATATTCTCATGCATGGGACTTTTTATCAGCTCAATGTTCTATTTGCTGAAAAATTTCCGCAAAGTAATGTAGATACTTTTTTTTATGGAATAATAGGAATTTTCTTTTTTCTTGCTTGTATCTCTTTTTTATATGCTAAAAAAATTAAACATATTATTTTTCCTTTTTTAAGCTGTTGTTGTGGATTTGTTGCATTATATTTTCTTTTTGTTTGGTTTTCCTTTTTTGCTTCTTCTGCTGACATTAGCACTATACTTGGTAATGCACAGTTTTTTCCAAAATATTTTTTAAAAATTATTTTTGGTTTTGATTATCATTTTATTTCGGCAAAAAACTATGATTTTATTTTTCAAATTTTGCTTGCGACAATTTTTTATAGTTTTGTCTTTTTGTTTGCATTATACCTTATTGTTATTTTTACTATTATTGTTAGGAATAAAATGGATTTTGGACGAGATTATTATACTTTTGTTTTACAAAAATATGGAAAAACGCTTTTTTTTATAACGTTTATTTTACTTCTTGCTATTGCTGTAATGACAGTTCTTTTTGAACCTAGTTTAGAAAAAAATATTGCTCATATAATATTGCCTTTTGTTTCTGAAAAAGTTTTATATATTCAAATTGGTATAGCAATTTTTCCTTTTATTTATTTACCACTTTCTATGAAAGGAAAGAAAAGTTTTTATACTGCTACAATGCCAATGCAAAAAAAGAGTATTGTATTTATTCTTTTTCTTTTTGATCTTCTTTTTATGTTTGGATATTTTTCTTTATTAGTTTATGCATAAGAAATTTAATTTTTTTTATCGAATTACTTGGCAAATGAAAAAAAATACGATAATTTTTTGCCATGAAATGGTTTTATAAAGGAGTTAGAAATGAGTTCTTCTCGTTCACAAGTATATACTGATGCAGGTGTTAATATTGAGGCAGGCAATGATTTAGTATCAAAAATTAAATCTATTGTTTCTACTACACATACAGCAGGTGTTTTATCTGATATAGGAAGTTTTGGGGGACTTTTTAGACCTGATATTAGTTCTATGAAAGATCCTATTCTTGTTGCATCAACTGATGGGG
Organism: Mailhella sp.; assembly: GCA_029258655.1. Taxonomy (GTDB): domain Bacteria; phylum Desulfobacterota; class Desulfovibrionia; order Desulfovibrionales; family Desulfovibrionaceae; genus Taurinivorans. The sequence goes on along the minus strand of JARHYD010000112.1, from coordinate 32,158 downwards.
TTGGAACAAAACTTAAATTAGCCTTTGAATTTAATAAACACGATACAGTTGGTATTGACCTTGTGGCTATGAGTGTTAATGATATTCTTGTACAAGGAGCAAAGCCTCTTTTCTTTTTAGATTATTTTGCTTGCAGTAAATTAGATGTTGCAAAAGCACAAAATGTTATTGCGGGTATTGCTGAAGGTTGCCGTCAATCAGCGTGTACGCTTTTAGGTGGTGAAACAGCAGAAATGCCCGGTATGTATAATGAAGAAGATTATGATTTGGCTGGATTCTGTGTAGGTATTGTTGATAATGATGCTTTAGTTGATGGTTCTAAAATTAAAAATGATGATGTGATTATTGGAATACAATCTTCTGGTGTGCATTCAAATGGTTATAGTTTAGTAAGAAAGATTTTTGCTCAAAGTGGAGCAAAAAAAGATGATATTTTTCCAGGTACTGATAAAACTTTTGCAGAAGTATTGCTTGAGCCAACAATTATTTATGTAGATTGTTTAAAAGCTATTATGCGTGACATAGAAATAAAAGGAATGGTTCATATTACAGGTGGTGGTTTTTATGATAATATTCCACGTGTTCTTCCTAATTTAGCTGTTGCAGAAATTAATTTTGGTTCTTGGGAAATTCCACCAGTTTTTACTTGGTTAAAAGAACAAGGAAATTTATCTTGGTCTGAAATGTTACAAATTTTTAATAGTGGAATTGGTTATATTCTTATTGTTGATAAAGAAAGTGCGTCTAAGACTCTTGAAATGCTTCATGCTGTTAATATGAAAGCGTGGGAAATAGGTAAAATTACAACAAAATCAAATGAGAATGAAGAAGCTGTAAAGATTAATTTTTAGTATGGGCGTGTAAACGCCCTTTTTTGTATAATGAAAATAGTTGTTAGTGCTTGTTTAGTTGGTTTTTCATGTCGTTATGATGGAAAAGCGAATACTGTGGATTGGATAAAAAAATTGTATGAAAAGGGTTTTGCTCTTCCAGTTTGTCCAGAATGTTTTGGTGGTTTGTCAGTACCAAGAACTCCTTGCGAAATTGTTGAAAATAAGGTTATAAGTGCTAAAGGCAAAGATTGTACAAAAGAGTATGTGTATGGTGCTTTTAAAGCATTAGTGTTAGCAAGGCAATTTGGTGCAAATTGGGCAATTTTAAAAGCAAAATCTCCAAGTTGTGGTGTTTCACAAATATATGATGGTACATTTAGCCGTCGATTAATTTTTGGTGATGGAATGTTTACAAAAATATTACGGCAAAATAATTTTTTTGTTTGTACTGAAAAAGATGATATAGGAAAATATATAAAAGTGTATTATGATTCATTGTATGGCAGAAACAAGCTCTTATGATTGGAGCAATATAAAAAAACGATGTAGTTCTAAAGAGCGTAAATTTAAAGTAGGAATTTTAATTGCGGCTTATGGTTCTTCTAATATGCAAAGCAGTCAAGCTATTCGGTATTTTCAAGCAAGACTTGAAGCATATTATAACGTTCCTGTTCGTATCGCATTTACTTCTGAAACGTTGCGAAAACGGTTAGCACACGCAAGAACAAAATCAGATTCTGTGTTAAAAGCATTACAAAAAATGGCTTTTGAGCGTTTTACGCACGTTATTGTTCAAAGTTTACATTTAATAGCGGGTATAGAATATCATGAAGTCTTGGAAGATACTAAAATAGCACAAGAACAGTTTGGAATAACAGTAAGTTTTGGTTTGCCATTATTAACTAAAGAACAAGATATAGAAAAGGTTGTCTTGGCTTTACAATCCTTAGTTCCTGATTCTTATCAAGAAAATGATATAGTGATTTGGATGGGACATGGCACAAGTCATGAAGCAGAACAATTATATTTATCTTTGCATACATTATTGCATAGTTATAATGAAAATATGTATTCTGCTTGTATGGAAGGGGTATTAACATTAAAAGAAGTAAAAGAAGATTTGAAATTAAAATCAACTATTCATAAAGTTTGGTTGTTGCCTCTTTTAACTGTTGTAGGAAAACACGCTCTTTGTGATATGGCAGGAGATGATGAAAAATCATGGAAAAGTCAAATCAAAGCTCTTGGGTTTGAATGTGAACCGTATTTAAAAGGGTTAGCAGAATCGTGTAAAATACAAGATATTTGGATAGATAGAATTAATGATGCTATTCTTGCATTATAGGAGAATATATGTCTGTTGTGTCAAAAAAAATGCAAGCTAATATTGAGCAAGGTTCAATGATAAGGCAAATGTTTGAGTTAGGTATACAGTTAAAAAAGCAATATGGTGCTGATGCTGTTATGGATTTTAGTTTAGGAAATCCAGATTTGTCACCACCATTAGCTGTGCAACAAGCAATGTTTGATTTAGCAGGGCAGTTGAATAAACCTGCAAGTTTAGGTTATATGCCAAACGCAGGTTTTGCTTGGGCTTTGGAAGCATTAGCAGAAGAACTTACAAAAGAGCAAAATGTAGTATTAACAAAAAATGATGTTATGCTTAGCTGTGGTGCAGCAGGAGCAATGAATGCTTTTTTTCATGCAGTGCTTGATCCACAAGATGAAGTTTTAGCTATTGCACCTTTTTTTGGGGAATATCGATTTTATACGGAAAATCATCAAGGAGTTTTTAAAACTGTATTAGCAGATGTAGAAACATTTTTACCTGATTTTGTAGCCTTAGAAAAGGCAATTACAGAAAAAACACGTGTACTTATTATTAATTCTCCAAATAATCCAACTGGTGTGGTTTATTCAGAAGAAGTGATAAAGAAAATTGTTGAGATCTTAGAAAAAGCTGGTAAAAAGTTTGGACATTCTATTTTTCTTGTTTCTGATGAACCATATAGATATTTAACGTATGATAATACACAAGTTCCATCTGTATTGGCTCATTACCGTTATGCTGTGCTTATAAGTTCTTTTTCTAAAAAATTTGGAATTGCAGGTGAACGAATTGGGTATCTTGCAGTTTCGCCACAAATTGAAGAAAAAGAATTATTAATGAATGCTTGTATTATGTCTAATCGTATTTTAGGATTTGTTAATCCACCTGTTGTTGGGCAATATTTAATGAAAGCAGCTTTAGGTATATCCACAAAGGAAGCTTTAGAAATTTATGCTAAGCGTAGAGAAATATTTTGTGATATTTTAGAAAAAGCAGGACTTGAATTTCAAAAGCCAATGGGAGCATTTTATATTTTTCCAAAAGCTCCGGGTGGTGATGATAAATTGTTTATTCATTGCTTGCAAGAAGAAAAGATTTTAGGTGTTTCTGGTGCAGGATTTGGTCTTGCAGGATATATTAGACTTTGTTATGCTGTTGAAGAAAAGGTAATTGAAAAATCACGAGATGGTTTTAAGCGTGCAGTTGAGAAAGCAAATCATTTAGGTAATAAATAGTTTTATGAAATAAGAAGTGTTTTCTTGAAAAATTTTTTACGTTATAAAATGAAAAAGGATAAATGAATATATTCTTTTTATAAAGGAAAAAATGAGAGAAAAAAGATATTTTCATTTAACAAAAAAATTTTTTGCTAGAAAAATCGAAAAAAAATCATTAAAATGATTATATTTTCTTGACAACTTCTATAACTTATTTGTAAATTACACGTTCGCAAGGAGTGTATATGAAAGAATTTCAGATGTTATTGCGAGATGTAGACCAATATGGTCAAACATTTCAATATAATGATCAGAAAATTTGGCTTGATCCAATTAAGGAGTTTCATATTGCTTGCAAGATTATTAATGATATTCAAGCCGAAGTTTTTATTTTGCCAGAGGAAGAAGGCTGTCTTTTTCGTGGAAAAATAAAAGGTAAGGTTTCTGTTCCTTGTGATAGATGTGCAGAAGAAACAGAAATTAATATTGATTATTCATTTGATGAATTTGAAGAATATCCAAGTGATGATTTGGAAGTAAGTTCTGAAGAAGTCTTGGATGATCATAGAATTATTTTCAAAGATAAGAATGCAACTATTGTAGATGTGGGTGCATTGCTTTGGGAAGAGTTTGTTCTTACTATGCCAACTAAACCTTTATGTACAAAAAATTGTAAAGGTGTTTGTCCTACTTGTGGTAAGAATTTAAACGAAGGAAATTGTACATGTGAAGATGAAGGACATGATCCGCGTCTTGCTGTGCTAAGAAATTTGAAAATACAATAGTAAGCGAAGGCTTAAATAAGGAGAATAGTATGGCTGTTCAACAAAATAAAAAATCTCACTCTAAAAAAGGTATGCGTCGTTCCCATGATCGCATTGCAAAACCTTCTGTGATTTATTGTTCTTGTGGTGCTCCTACTGTTCCTCATGCAGTATGTCCTGCTTGTGGAAAGTATAAAGGTCGTCAAGTAGAAGCTGTAAGCTCTAATGAAGAATAATAATATCTTAGCCGTGGATGCAATGGGAGGTGATTTTGGACCTTCCGTTGTTGTTCCGGGTGCTTTACAAGCAGCAAAACAATGTGGTGCTAAAATACTTTTTGTAGGTTTAGAAGATAAAATACAGGAAGTTTTAGATACTTTGCCTGATGATTTGAAAGCCGTAGATTATTCTATTGTTCATGCATCACAAGTTGTTGAAATGAATGAAAAGCCTTCTGATATTTTACGTCAAAAAAAGGATTCTTCTATTCAAGTTGCTTGTCGTTTAGTGAAAGATGGTGAGGCTCACGCTGTTATCAGTGCTGGGCATTCTGGTGCTTGTGTTGCGTGTGGTATGTTTATTATTGGGCGTATTTCTGGAGTTGAGCGTCCTTGTCTTGCTACTATTATGCCTTCTAAAACAACACCTAGATTGCTATTAGACGTTGGTGCTAATGTTGAATGTAAACCATACCATTTATTTCAATTTGCTCTTATGGGAGCAGCATTTGCAAAAGATATTTTAGAATACGAAGAACCTAGAGTTGGTATTTTAAGTATTGGTGAAGAAGAAGGAAAAGGCACTAGTACAGTAAAAGAAGCTTATGATCTTTTAAAAGTAGCACAACATCTCAATTTTGTTGGAAACGTTGAAGGACGTGATATTTTTATTGGTGATGTTGATGTTGTTGTTTGCGATGGCTTTGTAGGAAATATTGCTTTGAAGTTAAGTGAGGGATTGGCTTTTTCTTTAACCCATGTTCTTAAAAAAGAACTTACTGGTAATGGTCTTTTGCCAAAAATTGGTGCTTTTTTAGCAAAAAAAGCATTTTTGAAATTTAAAAAGAAAATTGATTATGCAGAATACGGTGGAGCTCCTTTACTTGGATTAAAAGGTATTAGTTTTGTTTGTCATGGTTCAAGTAATAAACGTGCTATTGAAAGTGCTGTATTAATGGCAAATACCTATATTGAAAAAGATACTCATAATAAATTACTTAATTCATTAAAGGAAAATGAAGAACTAACGAGTTTTGCTCGATCAGTATAATTATGAATTCTATTTGTTATATTGCAGGTCTTGGAACTTCTGTTCCTCATACAACACTATCCAATTTTGATTTTGAAAAAATAATGGATACTAGTGATGAATGGATTGTAACAAGAACAGGTATTAAAAATAGGCATGTGTTAGCAAAAGAACAAAATGTTTCTGATATAGCGTATGAAGCGTCAATAAAAGCCATTCAAGACGCAAAAATTGATAAATCAGAAATTACGCATATTTTAGTAGCAACATGCTCTCCTCAAAATTTATCTCCTAGTGTGGCTTGTCTTATTGCAGAAAAGCTAGGAATGTCTTCTGTGTCTGGGTTACAGACTATTTCCCCTAAAAATCCAAGTTTGGTATGTTTTGATTTTAATGCTGCGTGTTCAGGTTTTATTTATGGTTTAGAATTAGCACGAGCATTTTTGATGTTGCATAGAAATGCAACAATTTTACTTGTGACAGCAGAAGGTCTTTCACGCAGATTAAATTATCAAGATAGAACAACTAGTATTTTATTTGGTGATGCCGCTGGTGCAGTGATTTTACGTGATCATGGGGATTATCTTTATAGTGTTCTTGATGTTTCAATCGGAGCTGATGGTGACTATAAGGATTTAATTCGTATTGGCGGTGGAACAGAATGGCAGGCTAAGGTTGGAGATCGTATCGATGATACATTTTTTCTTTCTATGCAAGGAAGGGAAGTCTTTAAGCACGCTGTTCGGGGAATGACGCAAGAAAGTTTTAAACTTTTAGAACGTAATCACTTAGCTATTTCTGATATTGATTTATTTATTGCTCATCAAGCAAATATGCGTATTATTGAGGCTGTTGGTGAACGCTTAGGTATAGCAAAAGATAACGTTTTTACAAATTTAGAAAAATATGGTAATACTTCTGCTAGTTCTATTTTGCTTGCTATGGACGAAGCAAGAGAAAAAGGAATATTAAAAAAAGGGAATAAAACGTTATTAACAGCTTTTGGAGCAGGTCTTACGTGGGGGTCTGCATTACTTTCTTAAATAACGATTAATTTGTTGATTAAGTAAAAAAAAATGATTTAATAAAAAATCTCTTGAAAATTATTGAGTTTTGATTTATTAATATTCAACAAAAAATTATATGAGAGTAATTTATGAGTAATGAATTAGTTTCTACTGCTCTTGTTACAGGGGCATCAAGAGGGATAGGTAAAGCTATTTCTCTTACTCTTGCAAAAGAAGGTTATCAAGTTTATATTACGTATGTTTCTAAACCACAAGAAGCAGAAAAAGTTGTTGCTGAAATAGAGGCAAATGGTGGTAAGGCAAAAGCTTTTTGCTTAAATGTGGGTGATACTGAAGCAGTAACAAAATTTTTTCAAGAGGAAATAAAAGATAAAGTTCGTCTTGATGTTTTAGTTAATAATGCAGGTATTACAAAAGATGGTTTAATTCTTCGTATGAAAGATGAAGATTTTAATGCTGTTATAGATATTAATTTAAAAGGTGCTTTTACTTGTCTTAGAGAAGCAACGAAAATTATGGCAAAACAACGTTTTGGACGTGTTATAAATATCGTTTCTGTTGTTGGACTTATGGGAAATGCTGGCCAAGCAAATTATGCAGCAGCAAAAGCAGGACTTATTGGTATTACAAAATCAGCAGCAAAAGAATTTGGTTCTCGTTCCATTACCATTAATGCTGTTGCTCCTGGTTTTATTGAAACAGATATGACAAGTCAATTACCAGAAGATATTAAAGCAAAATATGCAGAAGCAATTCCTTTAGGTTGCTTTGGTTCTGCACAAAATGTTGCTGATGCAGTTGCATTTTTAGCATCTGAAAAAGCTTCTTATATTACAGGTCAAGTACTATCCGTTAATGGTGGTCTTTATTGTTAACTAAAAAATATAAACCCGTGGAGGGCATATGTCTGTTGAAGCAAAAATTAAAACTATTATTCAAGATCAATTAGGTGTATCAGAAGAAGAAGTAAAGCCAGAAGCTTCTTTTATTGAAGATTTAGGTGCTGATTCTCTTGATCTTACCGAACTTATTATGGCAATGGAAGATGCATTTGACTGTGAGATTAAAGACGAAGACGCTCAAAAGATTTTGAAAGTTCAAGATGCTATCAACTATGTAAAAACTCACGTTAAAGAGTAATTTTTTAGGACGTCGTAGACGTCCTATTTTTATAAAATATGTATATATTATAAGGATATAAGATGTCTCGTAAAAGAGTTGTTGTTACTGGCGTTTCCGCTATTACTCCTTTAGGACTTGATGTACAAAGTTCATGGGAAGCTATTTTAGCAGGGAAATGCGGTATTAAAAAAATCACAAGTTTTGATACTACTGGTTTTGATACCGATATAGCAGGTGAAATTTCTGATTTTAATCCTGATACTTATATTCCAACAAAACAAAGCAAACGTATGGACAGATTTGTTCAGCTTGCTGTTTGTGCTTCAATGCAATTAATGGAAAGTTCTGGGTATAAAATTACTAATGAAAATGCAGAAAGAATAGGGGTTATTCTTGGAGTTGGACTTGGTGGTTTATCAACTATTGAAGTTTTCCATAGTAAATTAGTTGAAGCAGGTCCTTCTCGTGTATCACCTTTTTATATTCCAATGCTTATTTCTAATATGGCACCAGCACAAGTTGCAATTTTTACTGGGGCAAAAGGCCCTAATCTTGTACTTACAAGTGCTTGTGCATCTGGTACTCATGCTATTGGCAATGCGTATAATGAAATTGTAATGGGGCGTTGCGATGCTATGATTACTGGTGGTACAGAGTCAACTATTACACCTATGGGTATTTCTGGTTTTACATCAATGAAAGCCCTTTGTACAAAATATAATGATGAACCAGCAAAAGCTTCTCGTCCTTTTGATGCAGAACGTGGTGGATTTGTTATGGGAGAAGGTGCAGGACTTTTATTGCTTGAAAGTCTTGAAAGTGCATTAGCACGTAATGCTCATATTTTTGCAGAAGTTGTGGGCGTTGGTGCTTCTGATGATGCATATCACATGGTAGCTCCTCTTGAAACAGGGGAGGGAATGGCTCTTGCTATGAAACGAGCATTAGCTGATGCTGGAGTAAAGCCTAAAGAAGTAGATTGTATTAATGCTCATGGTACATCAACTCATGCTAATGATGAAGCGGAAACAAAAGCATTAAAATTAGTTTTTGGCGATCATGCAAAAAATCTTTCAATTTGTGCTAATAAATCACAACTTGGTCATTTGCTTGGTGCTGCTGGTGGAGTTGAAAGTGTATTATCTGTGCTTTCACTTGATACAGGAATGTTTCCTGGAACAATAAATTATGAAAATCCAGATCCTCTTTGTGATCTTAATTATATGACAAACGGTTCTCAAAAAATAGATCCCAAATATGTGCTTTGTAATTCTTTTGGTTTTGGTGGGACTAATGGAAGTATGCTCTATAAGCGATATGAAGCATAATTTTTGTTGCTAAAAATTCTAATACACGCTACATTCGCTTACAGCTTATGTAGCGTTTTTTTATACAAGATAAGGAGTGAGTATGCAAAGTATTATTTCTCAAGATCCAAGAATAGCTGAAGCTATCTATAAAGAAAATCGTCGTCAAGTGACAAAACTTGAATTAATTGCTTCTGAAAATTTTGTTTCAAATGCTGTTCGTGAAGCTCAAGGCTCTATTTTAACACATAAATACGCAGAAGGTTATCCAGGAAAACGTTATTATGGTGGTTGTGAATATGTAGATATTCCAGAAACTATTGCTCAAGAAAGAGCTATGGAAATTTTTGGTTGTAATTATGTAAATGTTCAACCTCATTCTGGTAGTCAAGCAAATATGGGATCATATTTTGCTATTGCAAAACCTGGTGATACTATTTTAGGAATGGATTTATCACATGGTGGGCATTTAACACATGGAAGTCCTGTTAATTTTTCAGGAAAACTTTTTAATATTGTTTTTTATGGTGTAAATAAAGAAACTGGTTTAATTGATTATGATAATTTACAAAAAATAGCAGAAGAAAAGAAACCAGCTGTTATTGTTGCAGGTGCAAGTGCGTATTCAAGAATTATTGATTTTGCACGCTTTAAACAAATCGCAGATAGTGTTGGTGCTAAACTTATGGTTGATATGGCACATATTGCAGGCTTAGTAGCAGCAGGTATCCATCCTTCTCCTGTTCCGCATGCTGATATTACTACCACAACAACACATAAAACGTTACGTGGCCCTCGTGGTGGTATGATTTTAGCAAATGCAACAGAAGAAAATGGATTGGCAAAAATATTAAATAGTCAAATTTTTCCAGGAATTCAAGGTGGACCTTTAATGCACGTAATAGCAGCAAAAGCTATTGCTCTTGGTGAAGCACAACGTCCAGAATTTATTGAATATCAAAAGCAAGTTGTAAAAAATGCAAGTCACTTGGCAAAACGTTTACTTGATGCTGGTTATGATATTGTATCAGGTGGAACAGATAACCACTTAATGCTTTTAGATTTAACAAAGAAAGATATTACAGGTAAAGATGCAGAACACGCATTAGATAAAGCAGGAATTACTGTTAATAAAAATACTGTTCCATTTGAAACTCGCTCTCCATTTGTAACAAGTGGTGTTCGTATTGGTACACCAGCTCTTACAACTCGTGGCATGAAAGAAAATGAAATGGATCAAGTAGCAGAATGGATTATTGATGTTCTTAAAAATATTAATAATGATGCTCACCTTGAAAAAATAAATCAAGCTGTTGCTCAATTTGCATCACGCTATCCTTTATTTGCATATTAATTAAAAAAGGGGGGGATAATTTTCTTTTATTTTTTTTGGGGGAAATGATTTCCCCCAATCCCCCTCAATCAGCCAGATTATTTTGACTATTCAAAATAATCTGGCTTGTTTTTTAGTAAAATTTTTGTATTAAAAAGTTTTGTAAGGGGGTTTTAGGGGGAGAAACTTTTTCAAAAGTTTTCCCCCTAAGAAGATAATGGGTATTCTTGAAGAAAGATAAGAAGTTCTAATTTTAGAAGATGCCTATTCAAAGCTATATCCGTAGCTTCCTGCGTCGCAACGGCTAAAGCGGGGGTGAGAGAGTTACCCAAAGGGCGACGAAGTCGTTTCCCTTATACCGAGTTTACGAGATTTAGGGAAATAGACAGCAACGTTAGGGGGGATTTCCCCCGTTAGGTTATCCCCTTGCTCAGGTCAAAGGGGTGAACCCCCTTATAAAACGTGATACTATGTAATAGTATAATAAATAAGAAAATGTTATATAAACAAGAAAAATAAAAATTAATTTAGAACACACCCTAATTAGAAAAATTTGAATAAGAGTTTTTTTATTTAGGCGTTATCAAGTGTGTGTACTATTACTTCACTGCGAGTTCCAAAACGTAAAGGTACATATCCCCATAATCCACTTCCGGGGCTAACGTAAAGGCTCATATTATCAACTTGATAGAATCCATTTCTAAAGCCTCGATTTAGTATATGGACAATAGGGAATAAAAAGAAATATTGACCACCATGTGTGTGTCCTGATAATTGGATATTTATTCCAAGTTTTGCATTTATTTTTGCCATTTTGGGTTGATGTTGTAATAATATAATAAAATCATTTTCATTTAAATCTTTTAAGGTTTTATCTAAATCAGGAGTTAGTAAACCAGGAAATTTATATCCTTCAAAATCAGCTGATCCTGCAATATAAAAAGGAAAATTATTATGAAAAAATTTTTTATTTTCATTGATATAAACAAAAAATCCCCATGATTTCCATTTTTCAATCCAAGGTATTGCTCCACAAAAATATTCATGATTACCTAAACAAATATGTACACCAAGACGAGATTTTAATTGTCTTAATGGTTCTACATCTTTTTCTATTTTATTAGGAGTTGCATCAACTAAATCACCACTAACAACAATGAGATCAGCATCTTCGGCATTTATTTTATCAACAAGTTTTGCAAGCCATTTTTCGTCAAAAGTAGAACCAATATGTAAATCACTTAAGTGAATAATTTTCATACCTTTTAATTCAGTAGGTAGATTTTTTACTATAAGTTTTCTGCGATAAATATAAGGAATTTTTAATGCACTCCATGCACCAAATATAGTAATTATTAATGTAAAGAATAGAAAAGAAATTATAAAGCTAGGATAAAAAATATAAGAAAAAATTGTTTGGTAATAAAAACAAGCAAGGGCGTAAAAAATATCATGTAAAAAAAGTAGACTAACTAATGTCATAAAATATGCAGAACAATATCCACAAAATTTTAGAGCAGTATACGACATATGAGGTGTAAAACTTACAATATACCTCATACCAAACATACATTGTGATAATAAAATAATAAAAATTGTTCCAAGTATTTTTATAAAAATAGGAAGATAGCTAAAAAGAAAAAGTCTAAAAGAAACATATAATCCTGTACTTAGCATAATGCTTGTACAAAGAATAAAAAAAAGTCTATTTCTGCTTGTTTTATGTTCTAAGGTATTAGGATCGTACATACTCATCTAAACTTTCAGAAGAGCAGTTTTTGCTAACCCAAAATGCAACTGCCCAAATCATTAATGCTGTTGCTTGCGTATCATCTAATTGTTTTAATTTAGTTTCTAAACTTGAACGACTTGCACCATATTTTTTATGAATACCATTTGTATCGCAAACGTCCATAACTCGAACAATTAAATATGTTAATCGTGTATGGTCTGGCATAAGTCGTGTATCTTTATGTGCTTCTACAATAGTTTTTAATTCTTCTTCTGTGAATACTGAACGAATAGCACCAAGAGCACGAAAAAAGGTATCAACAGCCCAAGGCAAAATAAATTCTGCACCTGCACTTTTTGTTCTAAAATAATCTTTTAACCATTTTTCTTGATCATCATTAATTCTTGCTGCAACTTGAGGCATAATTGTTCCTTCACATAGTTAAACACAATCTTTGTTTTAGATAAACCATAATAAGATAAAATTCAAGAAAAAGTCTAAAGATTTTCTTAATTTTTTATGAATATGATTATTAGCTTCAAATATTTTTGTGAATAAGTTTTATGGAATTTTTTTAATAGGGTATTTTTTCAAATTAGTTATAATTATTAAACTTTGTTTTCTAATAATAAGAATAAAATATTTGCAATGTAATAACATTGAAAATACTTGTAGTTATAATGTGAAAACAAAGGATTTTTTTATTTTTGAGGGAAAAATTTTTTACTAATGTCCTAATATAGGCAAATTTATTGAAATATATTTCAATAAATTTGCCTGATTGAGGGGGCTTGGGGGAAATCATTTCCCCTAAAGAAAAAAAGAATAAAATTAATTTAAAAACACACCCTAGTTATTTAAATTTGTTAAAACAGTTTGTTTTTATTTCTGTATTTTATGTTTAATGAAAGAAAAAAGAGAAATTAGTTATCAGGAAGAAATTATTTTATATTTAAAATAATCTTATTTTATTTTTATTATCAGAGAACAAAGTATAATAATTATAAATAATTTGGAAACACACCCTGTATTGGAATAATAAAGATAGATTAATAATTTAAATTTAAATAGGTCTATTTTTCTTGCTAGAATGAATAGCTTAACGTATACTTTATTGAAAACTAAAGTCGGAAAAAAAGCATGAAAAAATTTCTAAATATTTTAGGTAAGATAGCAGTAATTATTGTTTTTTCTTTAGCTGTGTATCTTTTATATAATAAATTACAGGCATATAGTTTTCAAGAAATAAAAAAAGCTATTAATGAAATTCCTGTTAAAATGCTTTATTTGTCCTTTGGGTTTATGATATTAAATTTCATTATTCTTATGGGGTATGATTGGCTTGCATTAAAGGCAATAAAAAAGAAATTATCAATAATGCGTGTTGGATTAGTATCTTTTGTTGGGGCTGTAATTAGTTTAAATTTTGGGGCATTGCTTGGTGGTAGTACGGTACGCTATCGTCTTTATTCTGCATGGGGTTTTAGTCCTATTGATATTATCCGTTTAGTTTTAATGCTTGCTGTGACTTTTTGGGTTGGAGCTATGGGATTAGCTGGAGCATTATTTATTTTTGTTCCTTTAGAATTTCCAGAAGAATTAGGGGTTCATTTTGTTAGTGTTCAACCATTAGGATTTTTATTATTTGGACTTTGTATTTTTTATCATGTTATTTGCTGGAAATTAAATGGTAAATCATTATTAATTTTTAAAAAAGAATTTGCTTTGCCTCCTTTACGTATTGCTATTATGCAAACTATTGTATCAGGTCTTGATTTAATTGTTGCTGCAGCGTGTTTATATGTTTTATTGCCAACACATGGTGATGTAACTTTTATTGATTTTTTACCCAATTATTTATTAGCACAAGTTGCAGTTGTATTAACGCACGTTCCTGGTGGTGTAGGGGTCTTAGAGGTTATTATTGTAAATTTAACTCATCAAATTCCAATTAATATTGTTTTTGCGTCTATTCTTATTTTTAGGGTTATTTATTATATTGTACCTTTGCTTTTTGCTTCTGTTTTACTTGGTATTAATGAAGTCTTTTTACAAGTTGGCAAATCACAACACGATGAAAGTAGAATGGCTCTTAATGATTGGCTTCTTACTACATTAAAATATGTTGTGTTTATTATTGGTGTTTTTCTTTGTTTATCCATAGTATTTCCTTTCAAGCATACAACCGAAATTTGGTCTCCTTATTGGCTTGCTAGATTAGCGTATTGGTCTAGAAGTATTGCAGGGGTAGTGCTTATTGTTTTTGCTTATGGTCTTGATAGAAAAGAAAAAAATCACTGGCATATTGTTTTTGCAGGATTAATTTTAGGACTTTTTAGTGTTATTGGTAGTGGAGCTGGGTATATTCAAACAGGACTTGTTCTTTTGCCTCTTTTTCCCCTTGTGCTTTCATATAAGAAGTTTACACGAGAACGTATGCCTGTTGCATCACATTATCCGTTAGCATGGCTTGTAAGTTCTTTAGTTGTTATTGGGGCAATTTCTTTACTTGGATATTTCCTTATTTCTTTACATGGCTATAAAAGTCTTTGGATAGATATTTTAGGTGGTACAGGTCCATATATTCAAAATATTGCTTTGTTATTACAAATTATTATAGGAATATGTATCTTTATTATTTTATCTATTTTTGATATTATTTATAAAAAAAGAAAAGTTGTTGCTAAAGGAAATAATTAATGAAAGGTATTCTTATTGATAGTATAGATCCTACATATAATTTAGCTATGGAAGAAACTCTTTTTGAATCCCTTGCTAATGTTGGGGAAGAATATTTTCTTTTGTGGCAAAATGCTCCTTCGGTAATTGTTGGTTGTCATCAAAATACAGCGGAAGAAGTAAATGAAGAATATGTAAAAAAACATAATATTCCTGTGGTACGAAGAATTACAGGTGGTGGTGCAGTTTACCACGATTTGGGAAATTTGAATTTTTCTTTTTTGCGATATATGGAACGAGGTGAGGATACTTCTTTTTCTCGTTATATTTTACCTATTGTTGAGGCATTAAAAAGTATTGGTATTCATGCTGAAATGTCGGGTAGAAATGATATGTTAGTTGAAGGAAAAAAGTTTTCTGGAAATGCACAAAAAAAGAGTGGGCAGAAATTATTACAGCATGGTACATTGCTTGTAAGTCTTGATACTTCACATTTAACAGAAATTTTAACGGGAAATCCTGATAAATATCAATCAAAAGGTGTTGCTTCGCATAAAAGTAGGGTGGCTAATTTAATTGAATTTGTTCCTCAAGTGGAAAAAGAGGAACTTATGGAAAAAATTAAAACAGTATTAATGCAATTTTTAACTATTGAACAAATGGTAATTTCTCCTGAATTAGCTCAAAAAGCAGAAGAACTTGCAAATACGAAATATAGAACGTGGGAATGGAATTTTGGTAAATCACCTGCTTTTGAAGTAAAATTTCGGAAGCGTTTTAGTTTTGGTGCTATTGATTTTTATGCAGATATTAATCGCGGTAAAATAACGAATTGTCGTTTTTATGGAGATTTTTTTGCAAATAAAGATATACAAGAACTTGAAAGAGCTTTGCAAGGATGTTTCTTTAAAAAAGAAGAAATATTAAAAGTTTTATCTGCAATAAAAGCGTATGAATATTTTGTTGGTTGTGGAGAAAATGATTTATTAGAGTTTTTTGTTGATAATCTTATAGAATAATTTGGTGAATTATGCAAAAATATAGTATTTCACAGATTAATGATGTAAAAGAATTAGTTCAAAAGCTTACTCATAGGCATTTAGGAGAGCAAGATATTGAAGGAACTGTTCGAGATATTTTACACTTTGTAAAGGAAAAAAAAGATAGTTTTTTAATAGAGAAAATACAAGAATTTGACTGTAAAGATTTCAATCAATCTTTGCGTGTTTCTGAAGCAGAAATTCAACAAGGTGCTTTACAAGTTTCTTCTGAAGATATGGAAATAATTACAGAAGCAGCTAAAAATATAAGAATTTTTCATCAAGCACAACTTGAACAATCTTGGTTTCAAACTCGTGAAGATGGTTCTATTGTGGGGCAAAAAGTAAGTCCTGTAAAGCGAGCTGGTTTATATGTACCGGGTGGAAAAGGTGGAAATACACCTTTAATTTCTAGTCTTTTAATGCAAGCAATTCCAGCACAAGTGGCAGGGGTAAAGGAAATTGCTATTGTTACTCCGCCAAGAGAGAATGGAACATTAAATCCTTATCTTTTAGCCACAGCATATTTATTAGATATAACAGAAGTGTATCGTGTTGGAGGACCTTGGGCTATTGGAGCATTGGCTTATGGAACAGAAAGTATAAAGGCTGTTGATGTAATAACTGGTCCTGGAAATCAATATGTAACAATGGCAAAAAAATTAGTGCAAGGTCATGTTGGTATTGATATGTTGGCAGGTCCTAGTGAAATATTAATACTTGCTGATGATAGTGCAAGTGCTGATTATATTGCAGCGGATCTTTTATCTCAAGCAGAGCATGATAGCTTAGCATCAGCAGTTTGTCTTACAACAAGTAATTATCTTGCTGATAAGATATTAGATTGTTTAGAAAAAAGATTAGAAATATTACCAAGAGTAGAAATTGCTCGGGAATCATTAAAAAATTTTGGTGCAATGATTGTTTTACCAAGTTTACAAATGGGGGTAGAATTAGCAAATTTAATTGCTCCAGAACATATGGAACTTATGGTGGTAGAGCCATGGAATTATGTTTCACAAATTGAAAATGCTGGGGCATTGTTTTTAGGGGCATGGGCTCCTGAACCTGTGGGAGATTATTTTGCAGGTCCAAATCATGTACTACCTACACAAGCAACAGCTCGTTATGCGTCTGCTTTAAGTGTGCAAACTTTTTGTAAAAAAACAAGTATTATTGCTACATCATCAAAATTTACAAGAGCAAATGCAAATGCTATTGCACGGTTGGCACGTATGGAAGGCTTAGAAGCTCATGCTAAAAGTGTAGAGGCTAGATTATAACCAAAAAAGAAGAGGGATTTATGTCAGTAATTAAAACAGACATTCCAGAATTAAAATTAATTTCTCGTGGTAAAGTTCGTGATATGTACGAACTTGATGAAAAAAGTGTACTTATTGTTACAACAGACCGTATGTCTGCTTTTGATGTGATTTTAGATGAACCAATTCCAGGAAAAGGAATAATTCTAAATCAGTTAACTCTTTTTTGGATGCGTCGCTTTGAATCATTAATTCCAAATCATATCATAGAATCTGATGTTAATAAGTATCCAGAATTTTTGCAAAAATATAAAGATCAATTAGAAGGTAGATCTGTTATAGCAAAAAAAGCAAAACCACTTGCAGTAGAGTGTATTGTTCGTGGATATTTAGCAGGTTCTGGCTATAAAGATTATTTAAAAACAGGAGAACTTGGAGGATATAAATTACCACAAGGTTTGCAAAATTCATCAAAATTTCCAGAACCTCTTTTTACTCCTTCAACAAAAGCAGAAATGGGTGAGCATGATGAAAATATTACTTATGGTCAAGCTTGTGATATTATTGGAAAAGAAATTGCAGAACGAGTAAAAAATACAAGTATAAAAATTTATAGTGAAGCTCGTGATTTTGCGGCTAATCGTGGAATTATTATTGCTGATACTAAATTTGAATTTGGTATGGTTGACGGAGAACTTACCTTGATAGATGAAGTTTTAACGCCTGATTCTTCACGTTTTTGGCCAGCAGATTTATATAAAGAAGGACAAAATCAAACAAGTTTTGATAAACAATATTTAAGAGATTGGCTTGAAACGCAAGTTTGGGATAAAACCCCACCAGCTCCACGTTTACCAAAAGAAGTTGCAGAAACAACAACCAAAAAATATCAACAAATTGCGGATATTTTAATGAAATAATGAGGTGAAACATGATTTTACAAGATAAAAAAGCTCTTATTTTTGGTGTAGCAAATGATAGAAGTATCGCTTACGGTATTTCTGAATCTTTCAAAAAACACGGTGCAAAGCTTGCTTTTAGTTACATGGGTGATGCTATAAAAAAACGTGTTGAACCTATTAGCCAAACTCTTGGTGGTGATTTTATTTTTCCTTGTGATGTAACAAGTGATGAGCAAATAGCAGAAAGTGTTAAATTTGTTAAAGAAAAATGGGGAACTATTGATGTTTTAGTTCACTCTGTTGCTTTTGCTACTAAAGAAGATTTGCAAGGTCGTTATGTAGATACTTCTCGTGATGGTTTTCTTACAGCTATGAATGTTTCTGCATATTCCTTAGTAGCTTTATGCAAAGCTTATGAGGAGATTTTAAATCCTGGTGGCTCTGTAATGTGCCTTACATACTATGGCTCACAAAAAGTTGTACCAAATTACAATGTTATGGGAGTTGCTAAAGCTGCTTTAGAATCTTCTGTTCGCTATTTAGCAAGTGATTTTGGCAAAAAACAAGTACGTGTAAATGCTATTAGTGCTGGTCCTATTAAAACTTTATCAGCTTCTGGTATTTCTGATTTTAGAGATATTCTAAATCATATTGAAGCTCATGCTCCACTTCATAGAAATGTTACAACAACAGAAGTTGGTAACACTGCTACATTCCTTGCTTCTGATTTAAGCAGTGCTGTAACAGGTGAAATTATTTATGTGGATTGTGGATTCCAAAGTGTAGCTTTTTAAGGCGATATTATGGTTAATGTGTTACTTTTATTGGTAGTAATTTTTATTGTTGCTTTTGCAGCAAAAAAATTAGGCATTACTTTACCATGACAGCAAGATAATGGACAAGCAGGTGCTTGTGATATTAATAAGAAAAAGAAAAAATAATAAATTGTCCCTCAAAAGAGGGACTTTTTTATTTTTTTAATTGTAAATCCAAGTGCGACAGGTATTAAAAAAAATAAAGAGGATTTTTATAAAAATCCTCTTTATTTGTCGATTTAGCACAATAAAAAAAAGATAGCTATAAAGCTATCTTTATAAATTATCTTCTAGGGCGTATATCCCTTGTTGTGCTTGCACCTTTTATTCTGTTAAAGATAATATCGTAACTTATTCCAGGTTTTCCTAAAGATTTAGGTTTTGGATATAATACAGCTAAACTAGAATAAATTTTATTAAATAAATCAAGTTCTCGAACTTGTTTTAATATATATTCTTCTGAATAAGCCACTATAAAAACAATAACAATTTTCATATCTAAATGTGTAAAGAATTTAACATGGGCATTGGAAAGTTCTGTTGTATTGTAGCCTAAATCATCACAAACTAATTTAGCAATTTCAATAGGTTTTGGTTCTGGGTCAATACTACCAATTTCAATGCATAAAGCAAGAAGTTGAGGACTAACAGGAACTCGTTTATCTTCAAGAGTAGTAATTTGTTTTGAAATAGGCATAGTTTTAACTTCTGCTACCCATGCTTCTACATTCTTTTTTAAACTTTGCGTTACAGTAAGAAAATCAATATCATTTGTTCGTTTTGGTTTTTCATTAGAATTTTTACGCGTCAAAATAAAAAAGATATAAGCTATACCTATAATTAGCACTAATCCTACTATGATGATAATCATTTTAGCCATTCCAATTACCTCAATTCATTCCTTTCTTCTAGTTATTTAGATTTGGAAATATAATTATAATTGCTTATTTTTCATAAGTCTTTCTTTTCTTAATTATAACCCTTAGAAAGGTTAAATCATACTGCTTAATAAGTCAATTTTAAATATTGTTTATTAAAAAATAAGTGCTTATTTATTGTAAAAATAAAAATTTTTAAGAGGGGAAAATTATTTCCCCTATATAAAAAAAGCTTAGTTAGAAAAAGTATAAAAAATTAAAATTCTATATTTTCAATTTTTTTGATGAGTAAATTGCCAAATTCAGAACAACGAACACTTGTAGCGTTTTCAATTTCTTTTGCAAGGTCTTGTGTTACTGTTTTTTTATCGATACAAGTTTGAATTGCAGTTTTTATTGCATATCCAGCTTTTTCTAACCCAATATGCTCTAAGAGCATGGCTGCTGATAAAAGAAGACTACAAGGATTAGCAATATCTTTTCCTGCTGCTGTTGGAGCTGTTCCGTGTGTTGCCTCAAAAATAGCGAGATTATCAGACATATTAACTCCAGGAGCCATACCAAGTCCACCAACTTGTGCAGCAAGAGCGTCTGATAGGTAATCACCATTTAGGTTTGTTGTAGCAATAACACTATATTCTTCTGGGTGAATAAGAGCTTCTTGGAACATTGCGTCAGCTATTCTATCTTTAATAATAATTTTATTTTCTGGATTTTTTCCTTCACGAACTTCTTGTTCTGTAATAGTTTGCTTGGCAAATTCTTGTTTTGCAACTTCGTATCCCCATTTTTGAAAAGCCCCTTCGGTAAATTTCATAATATTTCCTTTATGGACAAGGGTTACACTGGGTAAATTATTTTTTATGGCATATTGAATAGCGCTACGCACAAGACGCTTACAGCCAAACTCTGTCATTGGTTTTATACCAATAGCACATTTTGTGTTTATGGATTTATTAAAATTTTCATTAATAAAATGGATAAGTTTTTGTGTTTCTTCTTGTTGAGATTGAAATTCAATACCTGCATAAACATCTTCGGTATTTTCTCTAAAAATTGTCATATTCACATTTTCTGGGTGACGAACTGCAGGAATAATTCCTTTATACCATTTTATGGGACGAATACACGCATATAAATCAAATTTTTGTCGCATTGCAACGGTTAAACTGCGTATACCTGTTCCTACTGGTGTTGCAAGAGGTCCTTTGATAGCTACTTTTGCATTTGCTAATGCTTCTAATGTTTCTTTTGGTAAATGTTCCCCTGTTTGTTTATATGCTTTTTCTCCAGCAAGAAGTTCTTTCCAAAGAATTTCTTCTTTTCCTTGATAGGCTTTTTGTACAGCAACATTAATAACTGGTTTTGTTACTTTCCAAATATCTGCTCCAATGCCATCACCTTCAATCCAATATACTTTGTGTTGCATAAATGCCTCCGTAAAAAGTATTCGTAGTATCTTGTATATTTCAGCTTGTTGCAAGTATTTTTTTTATCTTGTCAAAATAAGAAAAAATGATTATTCTTTATAAAATTTTGAATTATCTTTTATTTGTATTTTTATAGTTATGATGAAAGATAAATTGAAAATAAGAAAGTTATTATAAGAGAAAAAAATGGAATACCAATTAGATAGTATTGATAAAAAAATATTGGATATTATTCAAACTAATTTCCCATTAGCTACTGATCCTTATCAAATTATAGGTGAACAAGTAGGGGTAAGTGCAGAAGAAGCTCTTGCTAAAGTAATAAATTTAAAAAAGGTGGGGATTATTCGTCGCTTGGGTGCTAATTTTCAATCAAAAAAATTAGGATTTCGTTCTACTTTATGTGCGGCAAAAGTTCCCCAAGAAAAAATGGAATATTTTATTCAAGAAGTGAATGCAAAAAAAGGGGTAACACATAATTATTTGCGAGATCATACTTATAATATATGGTTTACATTGATAGGACCTTCTTGGGAGTCTGTGTGCAAGACACTTGATGATATTACAGCAAAAACAGGGGTAGAAATACTTAATTTGCCTGCAAAAAAGATGTATAAAATAAAAGTAAATTTTGCAATGGAAGAAGAATAAAATTAAATTTTTTCTTGGTTAATATTTACTTTTTTGTCTAAACAATTTACAAGAAACTCCGAAAAGTATTATAAGTTTCATTTAGGAAACTATAACAGGACGGAGTTTTTATGTTTAAAAAAGTAGTTGCGTTGAGTTTTCTTGCTCTTACATTATATATTCCGTATGCTTCTGCAGAAAGTTATTATGAAGAAAAAATGGAATCTATAAGACCTACAAAACGTACAGGTGAATCTTCAAAAGTTCCACTTGTTGGAAATTATGGGTCAGCATCTGGTAATGAAGTAATTTTAGTTCCTAATCTTGAAGGGTCAAATTCTCAAAGTGTAGGAATTAGAAAAAAACAAAATCCAAAAGAGGCTTATCTTGATGCTCATGAATTACGTCTTAAAGCCCGTGAACTTACTTCACAGCTTTTAGAGTCTTGGTATCCTGAAAACATTAAAGGAATGGTAGCATATATTACTACTTTTACTCCACAAGATGATCCTGATGCAGAAAATGAGTTTGGGCAATATTTGCGTAATGCTTTTATGTATGAGTTTAACCAACGTGGTTTTGCTGTACGCGATTTTAGTGCAAGAAATTTAATTCTTAGTAAAAATGGATACGCTTATGGTATTAGTGATAATACCTATAAGACATCTGTGTTGAATAGTAAATCTGCTCTTGTTACAGGTACATATTATCGTGATGAACATTTTTTATTTGTAAATGTTCGTTTGGTAAGAGGCAGTGATGGAATTGTTCTTAGAGCTGCACAAACTATTTTGCCAGTAACACCTATTATTGGAAGAATGACTACCCTTAAAGTTCAACCCATTTTGCCAAGTACTACCATTAATGTTGTGCAAGGAAAGTAGTATGAAAAAAATATTAGTATCTCTTTGTCTTTTACTTGGAGCTTGTTCTAGCTCACAGGCTTATGTTGGAGAATCTCCTTACACTGTAAGTAATTGGCGTCTTGCTATTGAAAATAGAAATGCTGATCGTTATGAATTAGCTTATCATTATTATTCATTAGCATTATCTTCAGCAAAAACTGAAGCTGGTATTTTAAAAATTAAAAGTGAAATGGAAGCATTAGAACGTGTTATCCAAGCAACACGCTAAAAAAGGGGAAGATATGAAAAGATTTTTTATTGTATTTTCACTTTTTCTTACCATGTTACTTCCATTATCAGCTTTTGCGGGAATTGTGGATAGTGCAGGTGTGTATCTTTTTGGTTCTGGATATGTTCCTGCCTGTGCAAAAAGTATTGTTTCTGATTTAGATAAACAATTACTTGCTCTTATAGGTAAAGAACATTCAAGAAGTGATTTAAAAATTATTTTTACTGTTCCTGTTAATCTTCATAATTTTAATCAAACAAATGGTCTTTCAAGACAAGTTGCAGAAGAAATTTCTAATGAACTTAAAAGTAAAGGCTATAAAGTTTTTGAATATAGAAAAGGTAAACAAATTGAAATAGTTCCCAAAAGAGGAGAGTTTTTTCTTAGTCGTGAAATGGACAAAATGGCACAATCTAAACTTATAGTGGAACTTATTATGGTAGGTACATATACTATTTCAGAAGAAAATGTACGCTATAATATACGATTGTTACACGCAGCATCAAATGAAGTTGTTGCAAGTGGTAATGGTACTATACCTATTTATCCAGAAATTATTCCACTATTACAAGAAAATAGTGATGAGCTTCCAGATTTAGCACCAAGTGTGAAAACAAAGTTATAACTTTTTGTGGAACTCCACAAGGAGGAGGGGCGGGGGATTTTCCCCCGTTTTTTTTTATCTCTTTTTTCTTGAGATATTTGTTCTTTTAATTTATATTTTATGTTATGAGTGATTTAAATTTTATTTTAGCAATACAAAAATTATCATATTCTTTTATTCCTGTGTTATTAGGGATTATTTTGCATGAAGTGGCACATGGCTATGTTGCCATGAAACAAGGTGATTACACTGCTTATATGAGTGGGAGAATAACGTTAAATCCTGTGCCTCATATAGATCCTATGGGGCTTGTTGTTTTTCTTTTTACAGCTATGTTTTCCCCTTTTGTTTTTGGTTGGGCTAAACCTGTACCTGTGAATTATCGTTATTTTAAAGATATTCGTAAAGGTATATTTTATGTGTCAGCAGCTGGACCACTTGCTAATTTTGTTTTAGCTTGTTTTTTTGCTTTACTTTTTTATTTATTAGCATTTCTTCCCGAACATATTATTACTCAATTTAGTGGGAGTTTTGAATTTCTTTTTTCAATGTGTAAGGCTGGAATTTTGGCGAATATAGGTTTAATGTGGATTAATCTTATGCCCATTCCTCCTCTTGATGGAAGTAAAATGCTTATGACATTTATGCCTCCTAAATTGGCGTATAAGTATGCTGATTTTGAACGATATGGTATGCTAATTTTGATGGTACTTATTTTTACAGGAATTTTTGGATTTATTATAACACCTTTTATAAAAGGTACGTTTTTTGTAATAATAGAATTTTTTAATTTTATATTTGGAGTTTAATATGTGTGAAACCCAGCCTTTATCAACTGCAAAAATTCAAGGTTCTTGTACTGTTTCTGGTATGCGTCCAACAGGTCCATTGCATATTGGGCATTATTTTGGTGCATTAAAGAATTTTGTTGCTATGCAAGAAGATAATAAAGCATTTTTCTTTGTTGCAGATTGGCACGCATTGACAAGTGATTTTGCGGACACATCAAGAATTAATGAATTTGTTGATGGTATGGTGTTAGATTGGCTTAGTGTTGGTCTTGATCCAGAAAAATGTACTATTTTTCGTCAATCAAGTGTAAAACAACACGCGGAATTACATCTTTTACTCTCAATGATAACGCCTAATAGTTGGCTTGAAAGAAATCCTACATATAAAGAACAACAACAAGAAATTACTAATAAAGATTTAGGTAACTATGGTTTTTTAGGTTATCCAGTATTAATGGCTTCTGATATTTTGATTTATCGTCCTTCTTGGGTGCCTGTTGGGCAAGACCAATTACCACACATGGAATTAGCAAGAGAAATTGCTCGTCGTTTTAATTATTTATATGGTGAAACTTTTCCAGAACCACAAGCAAAATTAACTCCTGCGGCAAAGTGTCCTGGTCTTGATGGTAGAAAAATGAGTAAAAGTTATGGAAATGGTATTTTTCTTAGTGATACAATGGAAAATATTATGCCAAAAGTAAAATCAATGTTTACTGATCCAGCACGCTTACGTAAAAGTGATCCGGGTAATCCTGATGTATGTAATTTATTTCCTTATCATATTTTACTTACTGATGAACAAAAGCAAGCAGAAATTCGAGAAGGCTGTAAAAATGCAACATTGGGCTGTGTTGACTGTAAAAAAATATTTATGCAAGGTTTAGAGAATTTTCTTGCACCAATACATGAAAAAAGATCTGCTATTTCAAAAGAATATATTCATGACGTGTTAGCTTATGGTAATGAAAAAGCTCGTAATGCAGCAGAAGAAACCATGCAATTAGTAAGAGCTAATATGAAATTAGCATAAAGGAATGGGGGACTTATGTTAAATCACCCTAAAATGTGTGACTTAGAAACAGCAATAGCACGAGTTAATGCTTATAAAAAGCAAGGTAAGAAAGTAGTTTTTACAAATGGTTGTTTTGATATACTTCATTCAGGCCATGTTGATTTATTAGCAAGAGCAAAGCAACTTGGCGATATTTTAGTTATTGGTTTAAATAGCGATGAATCTGTCAAAAATCAAGGTAAAGGCGAAGATAGACCTTTTAATACTTATGAAGCACGGGCTTTTGTTTTATCTCACCTTGAGAGTGTAGATATTGTTGTTCCTTTTACGGATAAGACCCCTTTATTACTTATTGAAAAAATAATTCCTGATATTTTGGTTAAAGGTGGAGATTGGAGTCTTGATAGCATTGTGGGCAGATCTGTGGTAGAAGAACATGGCGGAAGTGTTCATTCTCTTCCTTTAATACAAGGTTTTTCAACAACAAATTTAGCTGATAAAATTTCTAAAACGCATAAGGTAAAAGAATAAAATGGCTAAGCTTCTTCTTGGTACTTTAGATAATAAAACTTTACACATTGTTGCAATGGGTAATTGGATATTACAGAGTATTACCAAAGAAATACAAAAAGAATTGGCTATTGAGCAAGAAAAAATTTATGCTTTGTTGCAAAATAATGTAGTTCATACTGTCAGTTTTCAATATAAAAATGATAAGGAACAGGAAAATTCTTGGGGTACATTATTGTTATCTGTGTTTTGTAGTATAAAAGATGAAGCTGAAAAAAGAAAAATTCGTGTAGATGTATCTCTTTTGCCTGAAAAAATGCAAAAATTAATAAATATAGTTTATAATGATCCTCTTTCTAATATAGATGATAGTCATAATTTTCTTTATAATTTTGGAGAATTATGCGAAAAGAAATTTTTGCAGATAAAAACTGCTATGGATTTTGTTGGAGAAGTAACACTTGCTTTTGGGAGCTTTGTTTGCGGTAAATCAGCTGCAACAGCAAAAGATATTTGGCAAGAAATTTATAATGCAGGAGTTTCTTCTTTACCTATTATTTCTTTAGTAAGTATTTTACTTGGATTAATTTTGGCTTTTGTAAGTGCCATTCAATTACAAGTTTTAGGTGCAGAAGTTTATGTTTCTTCTTTAGTAAGTGTTTCTATGGTTCGAGTTATGAGTCCAGTTTTAACAGGTATTGTTATTGCAGGAAGAATAGGGGCAAGTTATGCTGCTACTATTGGTAGTATGCAGGTTAATGAAGAAGTAGATGCGATAAAAACTTTTGGTATGAATCCTATTGAATTTCTTGTTTTACCAAGAATTTTATCTCTTTCTATAATGATGCCTTTTTTAACAGTTTATTCTGATTTTATGGGAATTTTGGGAGGATATATTGTAGCTAATTTAGGGTATGATATTTCCTTTTATGCTTTTGTAGATAATGTACAAAATTTTGCTAAAATGGAGCATATTTGGATTGGATTATTTCATGCTTTTGTTTTTGGTATTTTAATTGCTCTTACAGGGTGCTATCAGGGAATGGCAAGCGGAAGAGATGCCGAAGCTGTTGGTAGAGCTACTACAATGGCTGTTGTACATTCTATTATTGGTATTATTGTTTCTACTTCAATTATAACCATAATTTTAAGTGCACATAAGATGTAGGGTGAGTATGAATACAGCTAAAGCACTTATTGAAGCAAAAAATGTAACAGTTGGATATGGAACAAAAATTATCCAAAAAGATTTAAATTTTTCCATAACAGCTCAAGATATTTTTATTATTATGGGTGGTAGTGGTTGTGGAAAAAGTTCTTTACTACGTGTTCTCATGGGACTTTTGAAACCATTAAAAGGAAATATTTATTACAATGGTGTAGATTTTTGGAATGATTCAAAAGAAAACCATCAAGCCATTTTACAGCAAATAGGAGTTATGTTTCAAGGAGGTGCTTTATGGACTTCCAGAACATTAGCAGAAAATATTAGTATTCCATTAAAACAATACACAAAATTAAATGATAAACAAATTTATGAATTAGCACGATATAAATTAGCACAAGTTGGTTTAAGTGGTTTTGAGCATTATTATCCAGCTGAAATAAGTGGAGGAATGCGAAAGCGTGCAGGTATTGCTCGGGCTTTAGCATTAGATCCAGAATTTGTTTTTTTAGATGAGCCATCAGCAGGTTTAGATCCCGTTAGTTCGGCTAAACTTGATGAGCTTATTTTGCAATTACGCGATAGTTTAAATATGACTATTCTTATTGTAACTCATGAGTTAGCGAGTATTTTTACTGTTGCGGATCGTGCTATTTGGTTAGATGCTAAAACAAAAACAATGCTTGCAGAGGGTAGTCCAAAAGACTTACTTGAGAATGGACCTAAAACAGTAAGAAAATTTTTACGGCGTGAAGCTGAATGATAGATAATAGCGTATTAAATTTTTGTATAATAATTTATTCTAAAAAAGAGATATTAGAATGCATAAAAATAAAACATTGATTGGAGCTTTTGTTTTTGGATCTATTATTCTTATTTGTTGTGCTTTTTTCCTATTGGGATATGGAAAATTTGCACAAAAGCAAGTAAGTTTTGTATTATTTTTTGATTCTTCTTTGCGTGGTTTGACTATTGATAGTCCTGTGTATTTTAAAGGTGTGCCAGTAGGGACTGTTCGTTCTATTTATATAGTACCTAATTCCACAGGAGAAAGTTTTAAAACAGCTGTTATTATAGAATTAAATGGTGATTATGGAAAAAAAGATGAGAAACAAGATGATCATACTTTTTTAGATTTTATGGATAATGATGAGTATGTTTATAAATTAATTGAAGATGGATTGCGGGCAAAATTATCTACTGCTAGTTTAATAACAGGGCAATTAGTAGTGGAATTAGCTATGGTAGCAAAACCAGCACCTTTAACAGAAGCTCAAAAGAAAAAATTTAGTGGGCATATTCAAATTCCAACATCACAAAATGTTTTTGATTCATTTTTAACATCAGTGGGAGAAATTCCATTAAAAGATATTACATCACGATTACTTGAATTATTAAATAATTTAAATACAACGTTAATACAAATGAATTTGCCAGAACTTAGTGCTAATATAAATATAGCAGCGAAGGAAATGAAATCATTAGGGGAAAATTCAAAATTAGTTATTGAAGAATATAGAAAACTTGGGCAAATGTTAAATAAAAATGCAGGGACTATTATAAAAAATATTCAAAATCTTACAGCAAATGGAGCTAAACTTACACAAGAAGACTCTGCTTTAATGCAAGAATTATATGTCACATTACAATCTCTTAGGGAAGCAGCAAATTCTATTTCCTATTTAGCAAAACTTTTAGAAAGACAACCAGATGCGTTGATTTTTGGGAAGGCTCAATAATGAATAAATTAGTATATCTTTGTTGTTTAATGGTATTATGTTCTTGTACAAGTGTACAATCAAATTATTATGTTATTGATGTTCCTTTTACGGATCAAATGCAGACAGAACCAAAATTAAAACAAGGTAAAGGGTCGATCTTTGCAATGTTACCCATTGGTATTCCTGCGTATTTATCTCGTCCTCAACTTGTGTTGCGAGAAAGCAATACTGAAATTCGTATTACAGAAAATCATCGTTGGGGTGAAAGTTTAGATAAAGCCATAGGACGTGTTTTAGCAAATTCATTAACTGATAAATTAACAGATATAAATGGGGTAGTTGTACCAAGTAGATTAGGATTGCACCCAGATTATTCTATTCAATTAGAAATTAGTCGATTTGAAGGAAATTTAAACGCGTCTCTTGAAATGGTCGCTTTTTGGACATTGCAAAAAAATGGAAAAAAAATATTGCAGTCAAATTTTTATCGTAAGGTTTCAACAGGAACAGATTATCAAGATCTTGTAACAGCTTATGGTACAATACTTTCTTTATTGGCAGATGAAATTGCAAAGGCTATTATGCAATATGAGCTTACAAAATAATGGGGCATTAATTTGAAATTTATTTATAAATTTTTCTTAAAAGTATTTTTTAGAGTGCAAATTATTGGAATGGAACATTACAATAACGCAGGAATAAATTGTTTTATTGTAACAAATGCTGGATCATTACTTGATCCTCTTTTAATTTCTTGTTTTTTGAATGATAAAATTACAGTTGCCGTTGATGCAAAATTAGCAAAAAAATGGTGGATAAAACCTTTTCTTTCTTGTTCGCAAGTTCTTGAGGCTGATTTTGAATCGCCTGTTTCTACATTAAAATTAGTAAAAGCAATAGAAAATCATGAGCGTTGTATGGTTTTCCATGATAAATCTTTTGCGCATGATGAACGGTATATGAAAATTCTTGAAGCAACAGCACTTATTGCAGAAAAAGCTCAAGCCAAAATTTTACCAATACAAATTGATGGGGCACAGTATTCAAAGTTTTCTTATTTTAGGCATAAGCAATTATTACGTTATTTTCCTAAAATAACGTTAACTATTATGCCACCACAACAAATTGTTGTACAAGGCAATGAAAATGCAAAAGAAAGAAGGAAGTTAAATGCCGTTAAACTTTATGATATTATGGCAAATTTACGTTTAGCATCTACAAATACAGATATTAATTTTGCTAAGGCTTTTGTTGATGCTATGAAAGTACACGGTAGAAAATATATTATTGCCGAAGACCAAGAAAGAAAGTGTGTTGATTATCATACTATTTTATTAAAAGCGAATGTTTTAGGTCGAGTAATTGATCGATATACAAAAGGAGAAACTAGGCTTGGATTTATGTTGCCTAGTTCTTTAGCTGGAATTGTCACATTTTTAGGTTTTCATTTAATGAAGAAAATTCCTGTGATGATCAATTTTACAGCAGGGGCTTATGCTGTTGTCGGTGGTTGTAGCACATTGGATTTAAAAACTGTTATTTCTTCTAAAAAGTTTATTAAATTAGGAGAGTTAGAAGGTTTAGAAAAAGCTCTTAAAGATGCTGGAATGAGGGTTATTTATTTAGAAGATATTGCAAAAGATATTTTATTTTCTGAAAAAATACGAGGCTTGTTTGCTGCAAAGTTTTGTTGTGTTCCTGATACTGCAAGCGATGATCCTCTTGCTATTATGTTTACATCAGGAACTGAGGGATTGCCAAAATCTGTTTTTATAAGCCATAAAAATGCTATTTATAATAAAGAACAAGATTTATCTATTTTAACAGTTCATTCTGGGGATAGACTTTTTAACTGCTTGCCTTTGTTCCATGTTTTTGGTTTAGGTGTTGGAACTATTTTACCTTTAACAAGTGGTATTAAGGTTTTCTTTTATCCCTCACCATTGCATTATAGATTAGTTCCACAGCTTTATTATGAAAGTCAATCTACTATTATTTGTGGTACAGATACATTTTTAGCTGGATATGCTCGCTATGGTAGACCTTATGATTTTTGTAATACAAGGGTTGTTATAGCTGGTGCAGAAAAATTACGGGAATCAACAGCAAAAGCTTGGAAAGATAAATTTGGTGTTGAAATTATGGAAGGATACGGTGCAACGGAAACTTCTCCTGTTTTATCTGTAAATACACTTGCACATTGTTCTAAGGGAAGTGTTGGACGTCTATTACCAGGTTTAGAATATCGGATTAAAAAGGTTGACGGTATAGAAGAGGGTGGCTCTTTATGTGTGAAAGGAGCTAATGTTATGCTTGGGTATATGCGAGCTTCTAATAAAGGTGTGCTTGAAAAACCTTGTGTTGAATTTGATGGTGAAACTATTGAAGGTTGGTATGATACAGGTGATATTGTAACGATTGATAAGTATGGATTTATTTATATTAAAGGTCGTGCAAAGCGTTTTGCAAAATTAGGTGGAGAAATGGTTTCTCTTGTTGCTATTGAAATGGCATTGGCAGAATTATGGCCAGATACTCCTTTAGGAATTATTGCTGTTCCTGATGATAAAAAAGGGGAACAACTTATTTTAGTTATTGAGAAAGAAGATATAACAACAAGTGACATTGCTACATATTTTGCAACAAAGGGAGTATCTCCTTTATGGACGCCTAAGAAAATTCTTTGTGTAAAACAAGCTCCTGTAATGGGTTCTGGTAAATTCGATTATAATAAAGCAAAAGAATTAGTAAAAGAATTGGTAAAATAAATACAGCTATTTTTGTTTTCTTATAAATGTATTCTATTAGGGTATTTTTAAAGTAATCTTATTTTATTTTTTCTTTGGGAGTTACACTGTCTTTATCTGTAACTTCCTTTGTCGTAACGGCTAAAGCGAAATGATTTCCCCCAAGTCCCCTCAATCAGGCAAATTTATTGAAATATACTTCAATAAATTTGCCTATTTTTTGGTATGAGTAGAAAATCTTTTTTCTTAAAAATAAAAAAGTTATTTATAATACTACGTTACTGCAAGTCTTTTATTTTCATTATTAAAAAATAGAGTTTTTATTATACATAATTGGGAAACAGACCCTAATATTTTATTGTGATGAAAAATAAGAGGGAAGAATTAAATTCTTTCCTCTTATTTATAGCATTAACTATATTACAGTATATTTTTTATTTTATAGTTAATTATTATATGTTATTTATTTTTATGTTGAAGTTGTTCAATAAGTTGTGTGAGAATATGGGATTGGTTGACAACTTCGTTTATAGCTTGACGGGCTTCTTGCATATTATTAGCATTTTCTTTAGCAATATTATTGATACTATCAACGGATTGAGTAATTTCTTCTGATGTTGCAGATTGTTCTTCCGAAGCTGTGGCAATAGCTCTAATTTGATCTGCAGTGGAATCAGCAAGATTTACAATGCCATGTAGAGATTCACCAGCTTTGCTTACCATTTCTGTAACTTTTTCAATTTTTTCAACCGCAGCAATAACAAGTTTTGTATTATCGGTTGTTGATTTTTGAATAGCATTAATTGCATTTCCTACATCAGTTGTTGATGCCATTGTTTTTTCTGCAAGGTTGCGAACTTCATCGGCAACAACAGCAAAGCCACGTCCAGCCTCACCAGCACGGGCAGCCTCAATAGCAGC
>JARHYD010000099.1 GCA_029258655.1 Mailhella sp. | reverse complement strand
GCTCCAAAAGAAGAAATAGAACGTATTGAAGAACAAAATCAAATAGATAAACAAAAAAATTTAACTTCTAATTTCAAGGAACTTTCAAAATTTGAAACCGAAGTTAAAGAATTAAATATTAATATTACCCCCCTACCCCCTAAAAACTCCTCACAAACTTCTTCTAACCCTCTAACCTCTAATGTGGGTGATTTTAATTCTTTTTTTGAAATTTATCCCAATAAGACTAATAAATATAAAGCAAAAACTATTTGCGAACGACTTCAAAAAAAAGGTTTATTGCCCACATTAGATTATTTCAAAAAAGTTATTGAATATTTTAAAAATACATTTCAATGGAATAAAGAAAATGGTCGCTTTATTCCACAATTAGCCAACTTTCTCCTAAACCAAAAATGGAAAGAAGTTCCTATGGAAATTCTTGAACCAAAACAAAAGGATACTCATACAATAGATGAGAAAAAAGCAACAGAAATATGGGAAAAGGAGAAAATGGTAATAAAAAAAGAGAAAAATAATAATATTGATAACGACTTAGAAGTACAATGGAATGAATTTAAAAAGAATTTTAAAATAGATCTTTCAATAAAAAGATTTCAAGCAAAAGCTAAGTTTTTCCAACTGATAAAAGAAGGTTTTTCCTTTGGAGTTATTCAAAAAAATCTAACCATTACTCCGTTGGAGTATATGAAATTAATACATAATATTTGAGGTTATTATGGCAACCAAAATTGCAAGAGGAATGGCAAAAGTCCAATTCATTGCCAACTTGGAAACAATAAAAAGAAAATTTCAAGAAGGTTATAATATAAAACTTATTTATAATGAATTGCAAAAAGAAAATAAATTTACGGGTTCTTATAAGTGTTTTTCTCGTTATACTCATATTTATCAGTTAAATGAAAAAAAAACACAAAATAAGCAAGTTACAAAAATAATTACACCATCTTCAAATATTATTGTAGGTCAATCTAATAATGAAACTCAAACGTTAAATACTAATAAAATTCAATCTAATAAAAAAAATGAATCAGAAACTATTACTGAAAAGAAAACAGATAAAGAGAAATTTGAAAACGAAAATAAAGACTTATCCGATTTAGCATAAACAAAGGACATATTATGGCAACAATTCATTTTATTTTACAAGGAAAAGGTGGCGTTGGTAAAAGCATGATTGCGTCAATGCTTTTTCAATTTTACCAAGAAGAAGGTTATGAAGTTATGGGATATGATACTGATCCCGTAAACCAAACTTTCATGTCTTTTAAAGAATTTGATAACATTAAACTAATAGAAATAATGGAAGATAATGGAGATAATATTGATTCTCGTAAATTTGATGATTTGCTAGAAGAATTAGTTGCTTCTGAGGCTTCTCATGTAATTATTGATAATGGAGCAAGTAGTTTTATCGCTCTTGGTTCATACATCAAAGATAGTGATATGCTTAATATTTTAGCAGAGAATGGACATCAAATTTATTTCCATACTGTGATAGTTGGTGGTCAAGCCCTATATGATACACTAAACGGGCTAAATAAATTATTTTTAAACTTTCCTTCTTCGGAGATTATTATTTGGAAAAACTTATTTTGGGGAAAAATTGTCATAGATGATAAAGAATTTGATAATTTTAAACTTATCCAAGAAAACCCTGAAAAAATTTATGCAATTATTGATATTCCAACTGGAAATAAAGACCTTATTGGCAAAGATTTGCAACAACTTTTTGCTAAAAAACAAAGTTTCAATACAGGCATAAATGGAAAAAATCCTATTGCTGTAAAATCCAGATTAAAAAAATATTGGAACGAAGTAAAAGAAAGAATTTATAACGCCAATATTTTATAAGGAGAACAATATGGATATTGAAAATACCCCAGAACCAACAGAAATATATCCTGATGGTTTCGGATTAACACTTGAAGAAGTTCAAAACATTATCAATCAAAAATGTGGTGTAAGTGTTCCTAAAGATGATCCTATTATGTTAATCGTACCAATTTTAAATGCTTTTTTATTTGAGCAACAAAAGTTGCAAGAAGAATATAAAAGAGGATTACAAGAAGTTTACCAAGAAGTTTTGAAAGCTTTTATTGTGGAGTTTGAAGAAAAAGCAACAAAAGGAATTGATGTAAAAGTAACTCATACTGGGGATAATAAGCAAGGAGATAACAAGCAACTAACTATTATTGTTCAATACGTTCTTATTGTAGCATTAGCTATTACATTAACAACTATTTATCTTTGGAAATTTTAGTATGGATAATAAATTATTAGAACAACTTAAATATGCTTGTGGGGAGCAAATTCTCAATGCATTAGCTAATCCTAATGTTGTTGAAATTATGCTTAATCCTGATGGCAAATTATGGATTGAAGAATATGGAAAAGACCAAGAACATATTGGAACTATTTCCGAAGCAAGTGCAAAGGTTATTATTAGTCTTGTAGCTGACTCACTAGGAAATGTTGTAAATGCAACAAATCCAATAGTAGAAGGAAACTTCCCTTTAGACGGATCACGTTTTGAGGGTACATATCCTCCGATTGTGGATAAACCAAGTTTTTCAATCAGAAAAAAAGCAAATAAAATTATCCCATTAGATGAATATCTTTCTAAGGGAATTATTAACTTAGATGTTGTGAAAATTATCAATCAAGCAATACTTGAAAGAAAAAATATTGTTGTTTGTGGTGGTACTTCATCAGGCAAAACAACATTTGTTAATGCTGTTATTGATGTTCTTTCTGAACTTTGCCCAAAAGATAGACTTTTGATTTTGGAAGATACTCCAGGATTACAAAGTGCCAGTGAAAACACTGTATTCTTTAAAACAAACGATATTGCAAATATAACCATGCAAAGCCTTACCAAAGTTTGTATGCGTTATGCCCCTAAAAGAATAATTGTAGGTGAAGTACGCGATAAAGCAGCATTAGAACTTTTAAAAGCATGGAATACAGGACATCCAGGCGGAGTAGGAACATTACACGCTAATAGTGCAGAAGAAGCTCTTATGCGACTTGAGGAACTTGTAGAAGAAGCAGGAAACGGATCAAAACCAAAACTTATTGGTCGAGCTATTGATTTAGTTATTTTTATGGAAAAAACAAAAGAAAATACAAGGAAACTTACTAAAATTATTGAAGTAAAAAAATATAATCCAACAACACAAAATTATGAAACAAATACATTATATGAGATAATCTAATGAAAAAAACAAAAACTCTTTTATTAATTGTAACCTTAGCAATTACCTTACCCAATATTGCATTAGCAAGTGGAGGGGTAAGTGAATTTACCGAACCTTTAGAAAAATTTGCGGATCTTTTAGGAGGTCCGTGGATAAAAGCAATTGGTTGCTTGGGATTTATAATAGCAGGTGCAAGTCTTGCTTTTGGACGTACAACCTTAGATGACCATATCCAAAAAGTATTATGGATCATTATTGCTCTTTCGTTTGTTTTAGCAGCCTCAAGCTTTGTTTCCAACTTTTTTGGCTTTTCAGGAGCAATTTTATGAGAATAATTTCTAAAGCTCTTGTAAGACAAAATTTTATTCTGGGAGCAGAGCCTGAACTTGTAGGTTGTCTTGCTATTCTTTGTGGTTCTGTTGTTTTTGCTAATACTAATGTACTCAATATATTTTTTACATCTATTGTATGGTTTATCGGAGTATTTTTTTTACGAAGATTAGCTAAAATAGACCCAATTTATTTCAAAGTTTACCAAAGGTATTTAGGCTATCAGAAGTTCTATTTAGCTAAAACTTCTGTTTGGAGAAATGGGAATGGATATAAAGCAAAATAATATACTAAAAACTTCTATAAGAAGAAAATAGGTAAAATATTATGTCAACTTTTGTATCTATTTTTTTGATAATAATACATTTTTTAGTAGCAAGTTTATTAAATTACAAATTATACCAAAAGGAGATTAACTTTTTTATAGTTATTGGTGTTCCTTTATTTCTTAGTATTTTTTTCTCATTTTTTATTATCATATTAGAAAGATATCGTAATGATGAGTATGGAATAATATTTTTAACTGTTTTAACTTCTAGTGAATTATTATTTTTTACTGTAACATGGTTAATTTTACTGTATAACTAGTTGCTTATAATATTGAAATAAATACCATCCTGTGCCAAATAAAAATAATAAAAATTCTATTAAAACAATTAAAAAAGTCAAAAAAGTAATTCCAAATAAAAAGCTGCGTTCTAAGGAAATAAAGAAATAATCAGTTTTGTTAGATTTAAAAAAATATAAAAAAATAAAAATATAACCAAATAATATTAATATATAGCTAAATAAAAAATATAACCCCATAAACAAAAAAGGAATTGTTTTATTTAATATTGGATTATTTAAATTAACAACAGCTAATAATGCTGTTCCGTTTATAGCAAAAATAAATATACAAATATTTTTAAATAAATCTATTAATTTTGAAAAGATAGGTTCAATATATTTTTTATATAATTCAAAGTTTTTTATTTGAGTTTTTAGGGAAATTTCATTTTTAACTCGTTTTTCTTCTTTAGTAAGTTTTTTCTTTCTGTTGAATAGACTTTTAAACATATAACCTATTCCTTTATGGAGTAAATTTTAATGATAAAATTACAAGATTTTCGTTCAAAAGCAAAAGGTTTTTCCGACCTTCTAACGTATGCAGGATTAGTTGATGAAGGAATTATTCTTCAAAAAGACGGGTCTTTTCTTGTTGCATACGAATATACAGGAAAAGATACTGATAGCTCAACAATGGAAGAATTAGAAAATCTTGTTTCTATAATTAACGATGGAGTAAAATTACTTGGAACAGGATTTTGTATTCATGTTGATTCAATAAGAAGTTTTAAAAAAGCATATCCAGCAAGAGAGCTTTGTTTCTTCCCTGATAAAATCACACAAATGATTGATGATGAAAGACGTGAATTTTTTGGATCAGATGTGTGTTTTAAAACAAGAAATATTATTTCCATTACCTATAAACCTACTGGAATTATAGGAGAAAAAAATATTTTAAGTAATGGTTTAACTTTTTTCAAAAGTACATTGGAAAACTTTGAAGATAAGATTTCTAGTGTTCTTTATATAAACAGATTAAAAGAGTATGAATTAGAACTTGATCGTAATTTTTCCATTACCCAAAGCGATTTATTTACACATATAAATCAATGCATAACTGGTGAATTTCAATCTATACAAGTTCCTAAAATACCCATGTATTTGGATAGTATTTTAGGAAATGAAGATTTTATTGGTGGATTTGCTCCCAAAATAGGAAATAAATTTATTAGAACAATTAGTATTGACGGATTTCCACAAGAAAGTTTTCCTTGTATGTTATCTATTTTTGATACACTTCCTTTTGAATTTCGATTTAATACACGTTTTTTGTGTTTGGATAACTTTGACGCTGTCAAAGAAACAGAAAAATATGTGAAAAGTTGGAATAGTAGTGTTCTTGGTTTTTTCGACAAAATATTTAATAACCCTAACCCAAAAATTAACCAAGACGCTATAATAATGAAAACTGACGCTGAAGAAGTAAAATTGGAAGTACAATCCAATGATATTTCCGTTGGTTATATGACGTCTACAATCATCATTTTAGATGAAGAAGAAAATTCTTTAGAAGAAAAAGCAAGAGAAATTAGACGAGTATTACAAAATTTAGGTTTTACTTGCCGATTTGAAACAATCAATGCGATTGAAGCATATCTTGGTTCATTACCAGGCAATACTTACGCTAATTTGCGTAGACCATTGATAAAAACAAATAATTTAGCTGACTTATTACCTTTATCAACTGTTTATGTCGGTGAAATGTATAATCCTTGTCCATTTTACCCTCAAGGATCTAGACCCTTAGCAGTATTTACAACAGATAATACCACACCATTTTGGTTTAACATTCACAATGGTGATATTGGGCATACACTTATGCTCGGTCCGACTGGTGCAGGTAAATCAACATTTATTGCATTACTTGTTGCTCAATTTAGAGGATATAAAAATGCACAGATTTTTGCTTTTGATAAAGGTAACTCATTACTTCCTCTTTGCTATGGAGCAAACGGCTCTCATTATGAAATAGGCGTAAATGAAGAGCTTTGCTTTTGTCCTTTACAAAATATTGATGAAAGTCCTGCCGAAATGGCTTTTTGTGAAGAATGGATAGCTATGCTTTTAGAATTACAAAGTTATAAACTTACTCCAAAAGCAAAAAATGAAATACACAATGCAATGGAAAATCTTGCTACGCAACCTAAAAATATGCGTTCAATTACTAACTTTATCTTTTTAGTGCAAGATATTGAGATAAAAGAAGCTCTTAATCCATACTCAAGAAATGGTGTTTATAAAAACTTGATTGATTCAGATAGTGATACATTAGGCTTATCTTCTTTTATTGTTTTTGAAATGGAAGAAATAATGAATATGGGAGATAAAATTCTTATTCCTATTCTAGGGGCTGTCTCTAAATAAATTATTGTAACCAGATTAGACATGAAGCAATCATAACTGAGGCTTTGAACGTTATGGAAAGTTTTTCTGAACGCAGTGCAATTCGCTTATATGTTTTGAGTTTTGCA
>JARHYD010000087.1 GCA_029258655.1 Mailhella sp. | reverse complement strand
GTAGCTCAATAGTAAAACCTCCATGTATTGTTTATCCAAATATTATTCTACATAAAGGTTTTGTATTGGGCTACTTTTTTTTAATACCTGTCGCACTTGGGTTTACAATTAAAAAATTATAAATAATTTAGAAACATATTCTAGTTGGAAAATCGTATTATTGCATTACAATAAATACAAAAAAGCCCTTGAAAATTCAAGGGCTTTCAAAATGTTTATGTATTTTATTTATAAAAATTATTCTGCGTCTTTTACTTTATCTTTAGAGATAACAGTAAGAATTGAGAAGTCACTTTTATATTCTACACGTACGCCTTCTGGAAGTTTAAGTTCAGAAGCACGAAGATTAGTACCAAGATCAAAATCAGTAACATCAATATCAACAATTCTTGGCATATCTTGAGGTTTTGCAACTAAAGTTACTTCTTCGCGGTAAATTTCCATTTTACCACCAGCTTTTACACCTTTAGAAGTACCTACAAAACGTAAACGTACTTTAATTTTTACTTCTTTATTAAGATCTACACCATAAAAATCAACGTGTGTAAATGCATTTTTTACAGGGTGGTATTGAGCGTCCCAAACAAATACAGGATGTACTGATTTTGCACCATTTTCTTCAATTTCAAGATTGAAAACATTTGTACGTCCAACTTGTTCATATATTTTATTTAATGGGTTAGCTGCAACTTGTACAAGGATATTTTTTCCATCTGGTGCATAGTACACGCAAGGTACAAGAGCTTCTGCACGTAAGCGACGGTTTGGACCTTTTCCAAGGGCATCACGTTTTTGCACGGAAAGGGTTTTCAATTCTGACATGTTAATCTCCTTAGTGTACTATCACCTAAATTAGGCTTCATATATCAATATAGTATTATTAGTTAAACAAGGCACTTACAGATGAGCCATCGTGAATATTACGAATACTTTTTGCCAAAAGACCTGCAATGCTAACAACTTGAATTTTGTTACATTGATCTAATTTTGTGCCTAATGGAATGGTATCTGTTACAACTACGGATTTGAAAGGAGCTTCATTTAATCTTTCAATAGCTGGTCCAGAAAGAACCCCGTGAGTTGCACAAGCGTGTACTTCTGATGCACCATTTTCTAATAAAACATTA
Organism: Mailhella sp.; assembly: GCA_029258655.1. Classification (GTDB taxonomy): domain Bacteria; phylum Desulfobacterota; class Desulfovibrionia; order Desulfovibrionales; family Desulfovibrionaceae; genus Taurinivorans. Next base: position 1,702 of record JARHYD010000087.1, on the reverse strand, counting down.
GCAGCTGCACAAATAGTACCTGCTGTATCGATCATATCATCAACCAAAATAGCAATTTTACCTTCTACATCACCAATAACGTGTGTAGCAGTTGCTTGGTTTGGACGATCACGACGTTTATCAATAATCGCAAGACCTGCGTTTACTTTTTTAGCAAAGCTTCTGGCTCTTTCAACGCCACCAGCGTCTGGAGAAACCATAACTAAATCACCTGTAAGGTGACTTAAGTGACGAAGTAAAACGGGAGCTGCAAAAAGATTATCCACTGGACAGTTAAAAAAGCCTTGAATTTGTCCTGCGTGCAAATCAACAGTTACTACACGTTGTGCACCTGCTGAACTAATAAAATCAGAAACAAGTTTTGCACTAATAGGAGCTCTAGGGCTAACCTTTCTATCTTGGCGAGCATAGCCAAAATAAGGAATTACAGCAGTAATACGACCAGCACTTGCTCTTTTTAGAGCATCAAGCATAAGACATAATTGCATTAAGTTATTATTGCTTGGGCTACAAGTTGGTTGTACTACAAATACGTCTTGACCACGTACACTATCACAAATTTCAACACGAAGTTCACCGTCACTAAATTCGGAGGTTAAAGCATTAGTAAGACTGCAACCTAAATGTTCGCATATTTGTTGTGCTAATGCAGGATTAGCAGTACCTGTGAGGATTCTAAGATCTCCGTACATTGAGATAATCCTTTTTTATCGTGTTGTACAAAAAAAAATGGCTGGGATGAGAGGATTTGAACCTCTGAATGGCGGAACCAAAACCCGCTGCCTTACCGCTTGGCGACATCCCAACAAATTACAAAAAGAAACTTACACAAAGTTTTTTATATTGGCAAGTTAAATTTTCAATTTTTTTTAATTTTTTTGAAAATTTATATATTATCAAGGCTAACATATTTCCATAATTGGAAAAATTTTTGCTTTGATAATTCTCTAATGGTATTTTCAATGTGCTTATTTTCTGTGAAAATTCCAAATAGAGCAGAGCCCGTGCCACTTAGAGAGCTAAAAATAGCACCATTTTGTATCATCATTTCTTTTGCTTTTTGTATTATATAATATTCTTTAAAGACAATTTCTTCAAAATCATTTACATAATACATTTGTTCTAAAAATGAAGAACGTGTATAATTATCTTGTTCTTTTTTTGTTGTCAACTGTTTTTTATATTCTGCTAACGCATTAAATGCCCAAGGGGTAGAGATAGAAATATTAGGCATAAGTAAAAGTAAAAAATTTCCTTTTAGCGAAAATGAACACGGTTCTAAAATATCTCCTATTCCTTTAGCTAGGCAAGGTGTATTATAAAGAAAAAAAGGGACATCAGCACCAACTTTTGCACTAAGTTTTAGAAGATTTTCAAATGGCAGAGCATTATTTGTTTGTGTATTTAAATAGGATAAGATAGTAGCCGCATTGGCAGATCCCCCACCTAGTCCTGCACCGTGTGGAACACCTTTTTTTAATTCGATTTTTAAGCCAAAATCTAACGAAATTTTTTCATTATATAATGTGTATGCTTTGGTAAGCGTATTTTTTTGAGGATCAATGTCTTTAACATTGCAAGAAACGTGTATTCCTATTTCACGTGTTTTTTCAATATAGATTTCATCAAATGGTTTAGAAAGTGGATAAAAAAAAGTTTCAAGATTATGATAACCATCTTCCCTTTTATCTAAAATTCTTAA
>JARHYD010000077.1 GCA_029258655.1 Mailhella sp. | reverse complement strand
CTTTACACGTTTCACAACGACCACCAGCAACGTTAAAACTAAAACGACCAGCTTTATATCCACGTCTTTTAGCGTCTTGCGTCATAGAAAAAATATTTCTAATTTCATCAAAGATTTTTGTATATGTTGCGGGGTTAGAACGGGGAGTTCTACCAATAGGGCTTTGGTCAATAGAAACAATACGTTCTATTTTATCAGCATTAAGTATTTCCTTAAGAGAACCTGGTTGATCAACTTTTATTCCACAATGCATTGCTATATGTTTGTATAGTGTATCAATAACAAGGGAACTTTTTCCAGAACCAGAAACCCCAGTAACACAAGTTAATAAACCAAGTGGAATAGAACAATCAATATTTTTAATATTATTTGTTGTAACACCTTTTAATGTTAAATATTCTTTTGCTTCTCTACGCTCATCAGGAAGAGGAATTTTCATATCGCCACGTAAATATTTTGCTGTAAGCGATTGTGAATTAGCAAAAAGTTCTTTCACGCTTCCTGCAAAAACAAGATCGCCACCTTGCGAACCAGATCCAGGCCCTAATTCCAACACTGTATCTGCTTCACGAATAGTTGCTTCATCATGTTCTACAACTAGCACGGTATTCCCACGTTCTTGTAAACTTCTTAATGTTTTTATTAACCTTTCATTGTCGCGTGGATGTAGACCAATGGAAGGTTCATCAAGAACATAGGTTACTCCAACCAAACCAGAACCAAGTTGAGATGCTAAACGTATACGTTGAGATTCTCCCCCTGATAAAGTAATCATAGATCGAGCCATTGAAAGATAATCAAGTCCAACATTGATCATAAATGATAAACGATGGGTTAATTCTTTTAAAAGTGGTTCGGCTATAATAGCGTGTCTTCCCTCAAAAGAAAGTTTTTCAAGCCACGCTAATGCTTTTGCAATAGATAAACTACAAAACTCATAAATATTATATTCTTCTTGTGGATTAGTACAATGATATTTTCCTACTTTTACACATAATGATTCAGGACGTAATCTTGCACCTTTGCATTGTGGGCAATCAACAGCATAACTATATTTTGATAAAATATCCCCCCAAGCATCATTATGCTGCATAAATTTTTCAAGCAAATACATAACGCCTGCCCAGTGAGTATTGCTAATAGCCACTTCTTGCGTGTCACGATTAAGACTTGTACCGCCCATAAAATTACGACGTAAACTTCCTGTCCTATTTATACCACCAGCTTCACCATGAAAAAGAGCTTTTTTAGCTTCTTCACTAAAATCTTTTAAAGGTGTTTTTAATGTAAAACCGTACCTTTTTCCTAATTCTTCTAAAGGCTTTTCAATTTGTGCCCATGTATGTTTGCTAGAAAAAGGAGCTAATACACCTTGTTCTAAAGAAAGATTTTCATCTGGAGCAATAAGTTGTGGATCAAAAGTTGCCACAGTTCCAATACCTGCACATTGAGGACAAGCACCTTGAGGACTATTGAAAGAAAAAAGCTGCGGAGAAGGACTTGGCATACTAGTATGGCATTTGGGGCAAACGCTATCTGTTGAATGAATAATATCTTCTTGTCCTTCAATAGATACTATTATGCGTCCCTCACCGTATTTTAAAGCTAATTCCACAGAATCCGCTAACCTAGTTCGCATATCTTCTTTTATAATCAATCTATCTACAACTAAATCTATGGTGTGTTTTTTGTTTTTATCTAAATCTGGAACATCATCTAAGGTATAAATTTGTTTTTCTTCACCAAGTGTAGCAACTCGAACACGAACAAAACCTTCTGCTTTTAATTTTTTAAAACGATCTTGATGCGTTCCTTTTTGCATTTCTACTAATGGTGCTAAAAGATAAATACGAGACCCTTGTGGCAAATCCATAATATCGGCAATAATTTCATCACTTGCCCTAGCCTCAATAGGTGTGCCACATTTTACACAATACATATTCCCAAGACGTGCAAAAAAGACCCGTAAAAAATCATAAATTTCTGTTACTGTTCCTACGGTAGAACGTGGGTTTCTTCCTGTTGTTTGCTGTTCCAAAGAAATTGCAGGAGAAAGTCCTTCTATTTTATCTACCAATGGTTTATCCATTTTAGGTAAAAATTGACGAGCATATGCAGATAATGATTCTACATAACGTCTTTGTCCTTCTGCATAAACAATATCAAAAGCAAGTGTTGATTTACCAGATCCAGAAGGACCACAAACAACTACAAGCTCATTTCTTGGTATACGAACACTAATATTTTTTAAATTATGCTGCTTTGCTCCTAAAACAACAATAGCACCATGTTTTTCTTCACTTAATTTGGGAGGCATTTTTTGATCAGACATATTATTTCCCTATTATTCTTTATTACATTCTCTTCTTTCTTCATCGTATAAAAATATTATAAAAAATATGTAGTAGGGTGCATTTCTAAATTAATTTAGAAACACACCCTGTTCTTTTTTTAATTATATGTTTTTTAACATTATGATTGCAATGCTGAAATAATAATTGTTGCTTGATTAAAAATAATAAAAAGCCATAACAGAAAAATAGGCGCAAGAGCAAGAAACGTTCTTTGCCATGTTAGACGCAAAGCATATTTTACGCCTATAAAAATATTATAAATAAACCAAAGAAGTCCAATAACACTACCAAGATATGGTACAATACAAAGAATAAGAGGTGCAGAAGCGTATGCAATAATTCTAAGGGTAAGAGGAAAATCTGCCCGTTCTGGATTCGTAATTCTAATTGCTAAATAAACAAAAGCAGAATAAATAAGCAACTGAATTATCATAATAAATGGTGTGCTAATAAGCAACATAGGCAAATTTTGTTCTGTTATAAGATTTTCAATAAGAGTTTGTTTTTGTGGATCAATATTAGTAGATTTTAATACTTCCACAAGATTTGGGGAATAAAGATATCCCATAACAGCTTGAAATAAACCAATAAGAGCATAAAAACTTGCAGGACGCAAAGAAGAAACTTGACTATGAATAGTTGAAAAAAATTCTTTTCCTCTAAACATTACCCGTGAAAGTGTTTGAAATAATGCCCCAAGAATACCATAGCGTTCTGGATGTTCCCATGGAACATCATCAGTCATCATGCGATATTTTTCTGCATTTTTCTTTTCTGCTTGTTCGTAACTTTGATAAACAGGTTCTTGTAAAGGATTATCCTTACTTTTGGGTGTTTCCAGCTCTTCTTCAGAAAGAGGATCTGGGTCTGTTTGGTCAGTATTTATTTTTTCATTATTTTCTGTATGTTCCGTTGTTGTATTTACTTCATTTTCTGTTTGTATACTATTTTCTGCATTATTTACAATAGGATTATCTTCTGATTTTATGCTTTGCTCTTTTTCCACTTCAAGACAAATTTCAGGAAGAAAATCTCCTGTTTCTAAATCACGAAAACGGAATTTATTTTGACACTTTGGACAAGTGGCTATTGTTGCAGAATCTGGAATTTGTTCTTTTTCTACTCTGCGTTTAAAATGACATTCTGGACAAGAAATAAGCATAATATACTCATTTTATTGTTAAATTGTTGATAAATAAGGATTGTCTGTTAAAAGATATTCTTGTACATATTCTTTTATGCCAGTTTCAAGGTCAGTAAATTGAATAGGACACTGTTTTTCTTCTAACCAAGACATATCTGCTTCTGTAAAATATTGATATTTACCTTGTAAAATTTCTGGCATAGGAATATATTTGACTTTTGTTGGTCTATCCATTGCAGAAAAAACTGCATTTGCAAGACTATTCCATGTTCTTGCTGTACCTGTACCAACGTTAAAAATACCGCTTATAGAATTTGTTAAAAACCATACAATAAGTTTTGCACAATCTTTAACATAAATAAAGTCTCTTTTTTGTCCACCATGTGGATATTGTGGTTTATCCGAACAAAAAAGTTGTAAAAAGCCACGTTCATTGATAGCCTCAACAGCCTTGCACGCTACACTTCGCATATCGCCCTTATGGTATTCATTTGGTCCATAAACATTAAAAAACTTGAGATTCACAACATCATTTAAATAATTATTCCGTATGCACCATAAATCAAATAATTGCTTAGTATAACCATACATATTAAGAGGTCGTAATTTTTGAGTAATAGTTAAATCATTACTAAAGCCTAATTCGCCCCCACCATATGTTGCTGCACTGCTAGCATTTACAAAACGTATATTATTTCTTTTGGCAAAGCGGAAAACTTCTTGTGTATAATGAAAATTATTATGCATAAGAAATTCTGCATTTTTTTCTGTTGTGCTAGAGCAAGCCCCCATATGTACAATACCTTGTACATCTTTTATTTCATCATGTTGAATTTTTTTTAAAAATTCATCACGATGCATATAATCTGTATAGCGTAAGCACACAAGATTTTTCCATTTTTCGGAACTTGCTAAATTATCAACAACAAGAATATCTTCTATTCCTTTGGTATTTAACGCCCAAATAGTAGCGCTACCAATCATTCCTGCTCCACCAGTTACAATATACATAACAGCACCTTAGTTTGGAATTTTTACAATATTAATACCATTTCCACTTGGTCGTGCGGTAAGTTTAAACATTACCATTGTTTGTAATAAAGGACGACCAAAAAGAAAAGGCAATGCCTCCATAGGAGCTGCTTGTTTTTCTACAACTAATTCACGGTAGGAACGATCAAATTCTACTTTTTCAATGAATTTTTTTCTTGCTTCTTGGTCTTCATCTATTTTTATTGCCCATTCAGCTAATTCTTCATAATTTACAGCTTCTTCATGGGTTTTAATAAGTTCAACCCACCATGCAGGAGCTTTAATTATTTCACAAATTTTATCGCGTTCAAGGCGAGGTTCATTGCTTAATTGCATAAGAGCTTCTGGCTCTTTACAGTAAAAAGCACGGCATTCTGCTGGATGTTTACCATGTAAAAAACAGCGATTATTATTAGTTAAAAACCGACAAGTCCAATCATCAGGACGAGCATTAGCAGCTGGTGCTAATTTAACTAATTCTGATGGCAAAGGAACAAGTCTATTCTTCATATCATCACGAACCAGTTCGCCAGCACGAATAGTCACAACATCTTGAATTTGTATAATATTTTCTTCAAATAAATATGCGTCTTTTGTGTGTAATGCTGGTCCACCTTTTTTACAGCATATACCACAATTCACACAGGAAGTATCTTTACTCATATATTAAAAGCCTTGTTCTTCTAATTTTAATCTACTTATCCGAACTCGTCTAAATTCTCTATGGGTTTCAAGCATATTACGCTGTTGAGTGAGTTCGTGAATTTCTTTAGCAAAGAAAATTTTTTTTTGCATATCTTCCTTTGCCATAAAATCTTTAATAAGACGTGAGCAAAGCTCACGCCATTCATCAATTTGCTTTATTTCTTGTTCCAATTCATTAATAGTCGTCGGAATCGATTGGTTCAGGAACTTCTGCATAAACTCCTTGGGCAATAATTCGTCTAGGTTTTGGTGTGTCATCTTTTCTTTCTGCCTTATCAATACTTGGATTTGGAAGTGTATTATACATACGCCAGAAAAATGGATAATAATCATTCAAAATATTTGGGTTAACAAGCTTTACTCTAGGACGAAGATATGCACCTAAAGCATACGCCACAGCCCAAGCTGCATTTGGTGCCATAAATGGAGCATAAAGAGGATCTATTTTTTCTTTATCCATTCCATAACCTAAATGAGCAAAAAAGCTTTCTGTAATAGGACTTTCTTTTACAGCTCTTGGCATTTCTATTTGTTTGCCATTTGCCCATGCCCAAAGAGTAAGCAATGTAGAAGTTTCAAGAGAGCAAGGAGGAATACTTTCCCCAACTACCTTTCCAGAATCTCCCTTAGCTGTTGCAACAGTATCTTCAATATTAAAATCTAACCCTGCAAAATGCAAAATTTGCTCAAGATATTTTTGTTGTCCTTTCTTTGTCCAATGTCCTTTTAAACTTACATAACCACTTGTAAATGCAGGTAAAAGGAAGAAAGAAGTACAAATTTCTCCATCAGAAGGAAGAATAATTTCTTCTGGTAAGGAAATTTCTTGTGGTTCAACACAAATTGTATCAGCATTAAATTGTATTGGGAGTTTTGCTGTTGCAATAATGTCTTTTATATCATCAAGTCCTGTATTCCAAGTATTAAGTTTTATTTCATCATCTTGTAACTCAGTATAGTATGTTTTCATATTAAAACATACAGGGCTTTCCCAAAATGGTGCAGCAAGAAGAAGAGCAAAAACAAAATCCATAGGGAGATTACTTGGAATTTCTATCTCACTTGCAAGCATTCCACTTGCTTCAATTCTAATTGGTAAACCAATACTTGCAGGGATAACTTGTACAAGTCTTGCACTAAATTGTGCAAGAAATTGAGAAATAGGGGTAAAATCAAGTTTACATAGTTGATTTTCACCCGTAATTTTAAGATGATATGGCAACCCAAGACTAAGAGCTAAACAAAGCCAAAGACTTTGTTCGTCACTACCTACATGAATAATTTTATCATTGCCACGTTGCAAACCTTTTGCAGAACGGCTTAAAATTGTTCCATTATTTTCAAACCATAAATCCCCACCCATTGCATTTAATGATTTAATAGTATGAATAATAGAATCAGTAAGAGGAACATTTTTCATTTTTGTAGCTTTGCCACTAGCTGCTGCAAGACTCATATAAAAACGAGCTAAACGACTAGAAGCTGGTGCTTGCAAATCCACTGCAACAGGTTTTGGAAGTGGAGCTAAATTATAGGCATGATCATAATCTGTTTCATCAATAGCTTTTACACTTTGAATAAGTAAATACAATTCACGAGAAATTTTTGGATCAGGACAGTATTTTGCAGTATTTGCTTCCCAAGAAGTACGAATGGTTTTTTCGGTTTGAGCATCAAGAGATTTAAAATTAATCATTCTTTCAATAACCTTAGCACGCTTTGCCATAAGCTTAATAATACCGCGATCTAAATCACAGACTTCTAAGAGGTCAGCTTGCTTTGGACTAATACCTTTTTCTGTATGTCTTCGTTCTGGTTTTGCATTTCTATCTTTTTTATCAAATTTATTACTTTTTTCAAAACGTGCTTTATCAAAATGCTTTTCTTTATTGTCAGAACGCTCTTTATTTTCAAAATGTCTTGGACGCTCTCTTTTTTCTTCTCTTGGTCTATCATTATGTTTTTCATGAAATGGACGACCATCTTTGTCTGTTCTTTCACTACGTCTTTCAAAACGAGATTTTTCACTAGATTTACTAAATTTTTGTCCGTCACGATTTTTACGGAAACCATTTCCGTCATCATTTCTTCTGAAATTACTCATTCTTTGTCCTTCATTTGTTTAACACGATAAAATGTGCCTTTATAAATAAGGCAATTAAAGCCTTTTAAAGATACCTTTAAAGCAAAGGTATGGCAATAGAACAAATATAAAAATTAAAAGTTACTCAGATAGTGTTTCTTCTTTAACCACAGTATTTTGCTTATCTTTTTCATTTTTATTATTTGCTGTATCAATAATTTGTTCTTGTCCTGCTTCAAAATCAACAACAAGACTAGGTTCTAATGCTAATTGCATTTGTTTTGTTAAATTACGATAAACCTTACTTTCATTACTTTGTGAATATAACGTTATATCCCGAATAATAATAGGACTTGCTTGCCAATATTTGCTTTCCCTATCAGTAATAATAAGTAAATATTCACGTGCTGTTCTTGTATTATTTTTTGTTAATGCATTTTTTGTTTGCATTTCATCAACTCGGCAATAAACAAGCCAATCAACTATGGAATCTTCATTCCAGTATGTTTCTCCGATAAGGCTTAGTGTAATCTTTTGTAATCCTTGTTCTAATACAAAACCGTGTGAATACATTTTAGCTTTTGCTTTAATAAACTGAAAATTTTCAAACGTCCAATTCTTACTTTCTTCATGGCTTGGATACATAAAAGAAAGAACAATTTTTTTATATAAATTTTTTCCAGACATAGAACCCCATTCTTGATTAAAAAAATCTAAAGGGTTAAAGCTGGGTATTTCTTCTGTTACAATACCATGTTTTGTAAAATCAGCATATAATAATGTTTTTATATTTTGATAAATAGCATTATCATATATTTTTATCACGCCACGTGGGCTTGCATAAGCTATACACACCAAAAGAAAAAAAAGACAAAAAAATACTATTTTTTTCATAAAAATACCAATATATAAAAAATGGAATAGTTATTGCATAATGAATTTATGAAAGAATACGTTGTGTCAAAAAAATAACGTAGACTTGTATATACTGATATTTTGCTAAAAAAGCAATAAACAAAATGAGGCGATTTATGATAAAAATTAAACAAAAACAATATATTATGAATATTTTTCATAAAATGTTTTTTTTCTGCTTTTTGTTTATTTGTTTAGGACTAAATGCTTGCTCAACGGTTAAAGGTGTTAGTTCTTATGCATACGATTCTTCAAAAGAAATCGTTGCTCCTCGATATGGACGAATGGATTTTGATATTTCCGAAGGTTTCCGTTTTTATAAACAAGCAGGTATTTATCTTGGCGAAATAATAACTCGTGTTCACCCTAATAGAAATCTTGAAGAAAGACCAACAGCCTTATTTGTGCCTATGGGCTTAGTCCAAGATAATAGAGATCACGAAGCAATTTCTCAAGGTGTATCAAGACTTATTTGGGAAAGTTTCTTATCAGAAGGTACTTTTGCAACTCTTGAATATGCAGAACTTGGTATTCCATATTCTTTAGAAAATGCTCTCCCTTATGCAGAACAAAAAGGTGCTGAATTTTTAGTTGGTGGAGTTATTCAACAATATTATGATGGTGGAGCTATTGGAGATTCCCGCTTTGCCATGCAATTACAAGTTTACCATGTTGCAACAGGATCTTTAATTTGGTCTATCAACCATAGTGGCGTATTGCCATATAAAAATGACGGAGATTTTGCAGTCTTTAAAGTAAAAAACCGTATGCCTGTAAATCCAATGTCAACGCTTGTTGCTGCTGTTGGTGATGAAATTGCAACACTCTTACATTTTTGGACAGAACCAAAAATTATGCAAGCAAAGGAAAGACAAAGATTAAGAACAACATTAAAAGGTCGTATCAATCCTAGTGCTTTCTAAAAAACTACTCCTCAAAATAAGAGAAAATATATCCAAAAAACCCAAAAAACAAACATTGTTTTATAATAAGTGCCTTCTAAAGGGTTAAAATGATAGTTGGAATTGGAACAGATATTGTTATTATTGAACGTATAAATCAAAATATCCTTAAATATGGTGATTGTTTTGCACGAAAAATATTAACAAAAAAAGAATTTGAACAAATGCCTAAGCAAAGCAATAGACGACAAGCAGAATGGCTTGCAGCACATTTTGCTTGTAAAGAAGCTGCTGTAAAAGCTTTAGGAACTGGCTTTTCAGAAGGTATTGCCCCAAGCCATGTAGAAATTTTGCGTGACGAGGGAAAAGCTCCTACCTTAACATTTTTAGACCTTGCTTTACAAAAAGCAAATAGTCTTGGCGTTACCCATTGTCACGTAAGTTATAGCCATGAAAAAGAACACGCTGTGGCTTTTGTAACTCTGGAAAAAAGTATTAAATATTCCTTTTTTTAACTTATAAGGGATATAAAAATATTTCCTCACACTCCTAAAACCTTATATAAAACAAATTATATAAGGAAATAGCAATACAGACAAGTATGTCTTTATATTGGATTGATAACAAAATCCAAGCATTCCCCCCTTAAAATTATGGCTCAAAATTCTTGAGCCATAATTTTTTTAATTTCTACTAACAATTTTAAGGTGTATTTCTAAATTAGTCTATTTTATTTTTTTCTTTGGGGAAATCATTTTCCCCAAAGAAAAAAATATGTTATAATTACTAGGGGGAAAACTTTTGAAAAAGTTTCTCCCCCTAAACCCCCCTTACAAAACTTTTTATGTTTTTTACAAATTATTATAGGAAAAAATATATCCCAATAAATAAAGCCCAAACTTTGTATAAAGGCAAAGTTTGGGCTTTATTTATTGGGACTTGAGAGAAATCATTTCCCCCAAAAAATATTTTAATTTTTTTAATTGTAAACCCAAGTGCGACAGGTATTAAAAAAAAGTAGCCCAATACAAAACCTTTATGTAGAATAATATTTGGATAAACAATACATGGAGGTTTTACTATTGAGCTACACAC
>JARHYD010000065.1 GCA_029258655.1 Mailhella sp. | reverse complement strand
ACACAAGAAGAATTACGACAAAAATTGGAACTCATTAATAATAGACCTAGAAAATGTCTAAATTGGACAACTCCAATTGAAGTTTTTCTACAAGAGGTGTCGCACTTGGATTGACAATTCAGCAATTAAAAAAAACACTCTAAATTCAGAAAAAAGCTTGAGATAAAAACTTTTTCAAAAATTTCCCTCTCGAAAAATATCTAAAATTCCAAGAAATAAAAATTATGGACGAATAACTTTATCTGCTGTATCTAACATTGTTACAATATCAAGCATATTGGTTGTTTCGCCAATCTTTTTTTGATCATATAAACCATAATGATTAAGACAAGCTCCACAAACATTTATTTTAACACCCATTTTTTCTAATTTTCTTAAGCTTTCTAAATTCTTTCCTTCTTTAGTTGCAAGACGAACACCACCATTAACTAAAATAATTTGCCAAATATTTATTTCAGCTAAACTTGCTAAGAAATTTTCCATAAGCTTTGCACCAAGTTCATCATCACCATGACCTAATAAATCCGTAGAAAGAAAAATAACAGTTTTAGAATATTCTTTTGTAAAAGCTAAATAATCTTCATAATTTTCTGCTAATTCTTTAAACATAGGAACTTTAGTAAAAATAGGAGTATCGGTAAAAAATGCAGAACGTTCAAAATGTGGCACATCATTTTTTGCATCGCTTGTGCATACTATTGTAAGAACGTATTCTTTTTCATTTATTTTATCGACATTTTCTACTTTATAACCATTGTTTTCTGTAAAACGTGTTATATTTTCCACAGCAGGAGCATTATCTACTATGATTTGAAATTCATTTGGTTTATGGGCTTCAATATAATCTCTACAATTAATAACAGGTTGTGGACAAGCCAACCCTTTACAATCTATTTTATGCATACAAACCTCTTATGCTTTTTTCTTTCTTAAAGCTTTTTTTAAAGATCTACTTTGGGGAGAATTAGGATTTCGCAATGCGGCTTTTAATGTTGTTCTTCCACTTGGCTTTGCTTTTGCTTTGCCTGCAGTAGCCTTTTTTTCTTGTTTTTCATTTTTTTCTTCTTTAATGGGCTTTTGCTCAATATATTGTGATTGTTCCTTTACATCAAGAACATCACTTTTCTTTTTACCAGAACGCTTTTCACTATTTTTAGTATGTGAAGAACGTAAATGTACACGCATTGGAGCGTGTTCTATGGCAAATAAACGGCGTAAAGATTTTTCTAAATACCGTAAATATGATTCCCCTACCCTATCAGCATCATTTACAAAAAAAACAAAGGTAGGAGGTTCACTTTCTGCTTGTGTTAAATAATAAAATTTTGGACGAACACGGCGTACAACAGGGGGTTGATGTTTTGTAAGCACTAAATCCATAGCTCTATTTAATTGCCCTGTACTAATGCGTACACTACATTCTTCCTTAATTTGCTCTGCCATAGGCAAGAGCATTTTTAGACCATATCTATTTTTTGCCGAAGTAGGCATAACTGGTACGTGTTGACAAAAAGATAATGTTTCTGAAAACTGTTTTTGCAAAGAACGTCTTGCAGGGGCTGGTACTAAATCCATTTTATTTAATACAATAATAAAAGGAGTTTTTCTTTCATCTAATAATTCAATAAGCCTTTTATCTTGAGCAGTTAATCCCTGTAATGCATCAATCACCAATAACGTAACATCAGCTTTTGTTGTACTTTTTAACGAAGAATTAACAGAAAATCTTTCTACTGTATCAGAAATTTTTGAACGTCGACGTATTCCAGCTGTATCAACAAAAACATAGGTTTTGCCTTGCCATAATAAAGGCACATCAACACTATCTCTTGTTGTTCCTGCTAAATCACTAACTATCATACGTTCTTTTCCAACAAAAGCATTTAATATTGAGGACTTACCAGCATTTGGACGACCCAGTAAACAAATTTTTAATGGTCCTGTTTTAATATTTTTTTCTCGCTTTAATACAGGTAATTCTTCTCCATTATCTTCATTTTGTGCATTATAATCAAAAAGTTCTGCACCACTTTTAAAATCTTTTGCTGATTTTAAAAACTCTGCTTCATCAAAATCAACAAGATATTCTTCTGAATCTGCATTTTCAAAATCAAAATCATCAAGAACATCAGCAGAACATTGCGTTTCATTTTCTGCTATAACATCATTAATTTCTTGTAATTCTTCTTTTTCTTGTTCTTCTTTTAATGCTCTTTGGATAGCTTTTTTAGCTTTTTTTTCTAAAATTTTTTCATCTTCTTCCTGCAAACCATGCATAATTTCTTCTTCATCAAAATCAGGAAGTTCTGGAAGTAAATCTACCATAAGATTTTCAAGATAACGGATTTGATTTCCATGTTCTGCTGACACAGCAACCATAGGAAAACCTAAAACATGGAAATCGGCACACATAATATCTTCTCTTTCCATGCCATCAACTTTATTTACAACCAATAAAATTGGTTTATTTAATTTTCTTATATAATCAGCAATATGCTCATCAAAAGGCATTAACCCATCACGCCCATCAACAACTAAACAAATAGCACAAGCTTCTTGCATGGCTTCTTCTGCTTGACGCAAAATTTCTTTTTCAAATCCACGTATACCTTCTGGACCTTCTGCAACTTGATAATGGCTATCAAGTGTAATACCACCAGTATCCACCAAAACAAAAGGACGATGAAATTTACTTTTAACTGAACCTTCCATTCTATCACGGGTAATGCCTGCTCTATCATGGGTAATGGCTCTATTACTCCGAATAAGTCTATTAAAAAGGGTTGATTTCCCTACATTAGGGCGACCCATTAATACAATTTTATACATAAACACCTCTTTTTTTGGGGTGATAATTTAGGAATAACAACAAAAATACAACAAAAGAGTATATGTTTTTTTAGTTATTTTGTCCAATCCATTGTTTTACCATTAAAAAAGGGGATTTATTTCCCCTTTTCTTTATTCTTTTTTAGATTGTTTTTTGTTATGTAAAAATAAATACTTGGAAGTATAATAATAATCATTAGCTAATTGTTGCATTTCTTTTGCTAATTCTGGATATTCTGAAAGAATATTTTTATTATCATCTATACTTATATCCCGCAAAACATCTTTTGATCCGTCCAAAGCCTCTATTTTTGCAGTATAGGCAAAATTATCTTTTAAAAGTAACCCTTCGCCCTCATATACAGCTATATAAACATGATTATTTAATGCCTTATCAAGTGCCTTATCAAAACGATACGAAATATTACCATTTTCTTCTATTTTGACAAATTCACGAGGAATAAACATATTATCTTCTGTTTTTTGCAACATAGGCTGTCCTAAGGTTGTATTTTTATAAGGAATACCAACCATATCTGCAAGTGTTGGATAAATATCTTTTTGTGAATGAAGAGCTGGATTAATACCTGCCTTAACATATTTAGGACTATGAATAAAAAATGGCGTATGCCAAAAATGCAACCAAGAAGTTAAATATGAATTATTCATGGTTTCGTTAAATTCAACTGTACCATGATCCCCAAAAAGAATAAAAACAGTATCTTCATACCAATCAGTTTTTTTAGCACGCTCAAAAAACCGTTGCACAGCATAATCAACAAAACGTAAAGCTTGGTATTCTGCTGCATTAGAAAATCCCCATGCTTTCAAAACCTCTGCACTTGGTTCTGGTGCTAATTGAAAATCTTCTCTATCTTCTGGAATAGTAAAAGGTCTATGATAGCCTGCTGTTTGAATAAAAGCAATAAAAGGCTTTTTGCTCTTATTTAAAACATCAATACTTTCCCGTAATAATGCAAGATCAGAAATCCCCCAAACATCAGTATTAGGCGCTTTCCAGTAACTTTCTTCTAATATTTGTAACCCGTCAATATTATTTTGAAAAATCCCACGAATATTAGCCCAGTTCGCATTTCCACCAATCATATAATATTTTTCATAATTTTTAAATTCATTAAAAATTATTTGCTGATCAACCATATTAGGATTACGTGATGTTGCAGTGGCACTAAAATTAACATCTGGAATACCTGTTAATGTTGTCATAATACCACGTGCTGTTGTTCTGGAATTAGCATAAAAATTAGGATAATAAAGAGAATCTGCAAGCATTTTTTCTGCAAAAGGCGTTGGATCAATATCATAACCTTTTGGATATGTTGTATGATCTTCAAAACCTTTTTTAGATCCTGTTCCATGTGGTAAACTTGCTTTTGGAGTTGTCCATGATTCCATCATAATAACAACAATATTTAATGGTTTCTTTGTTGTATCTCCTGCATAAGTTCTTGTAAAATCTAATAGTTTATTTGTATCTGGTGCATTTACAAGTTTTGCCATACGTGAAAAAGCTTCTTCTGCAAATTTTTTATCAGGAATAACAAAAGCCGTAGCATCTATTGTATCATATAAATTTTGCACGGGATTTATAGCAATAAGTGAAATGCTTTTATCTGTACTTAAATATGCATTACTCCAACGTAAAGGAAAAAAGCTTGAACTAATTTGCCCCATACCTATAATAACTAATAATAAAACACCAATTATTCGTAAAGTTATAGCCGTAGAAACAGAAGCACACGTTTCAACTGTACGAATATTTTTTTTACGTTTTATTTTACGGGGAACTCTATTTTTTAATACTCTATTCCAAAAAAAGAAATAACAAAAAAGAACAAAAAGAAAAGCAATTCCTATCCAAACCACAGGATATGATTGCCAAACCATAGTAAAACCAATATCTGTTTCTTTTAATAAATCTAATAAAGTTAAATCAATACGTTGATTAAGGTAAAAATATACGCCAAAATCAACAACATACACACAAAGCATAAAAGCAAAAACTATTGTTTGCCATAAACAAATAATATAACGAAAAAACCGACTATTAACAAGCAATCGTTCAAAAGGTGGAAGAATAAGACATATAGTTGTTACAAGAGTAAGAAAGACTACTTGCCGTGCATCAAACTTCCCACCAATATAAAGAGCTTGCAAAATAACATCATGATCCGTAATAAAAGGATACACAAAATAAAAAAGCCCAAGCCTAAACGCAAAAAAAAGAAATAAATGCGTTATAAATAAAAACGCAATAGTAGGCAAAGGTGAAAGCATTTGTACAAGTTTCATCTATACCTCCTTTTATAATTCTTGTCTATATTGCAATGATTGTCTAAGAGTTTCTTTATCCATAAATTTTACTTCTGCCCCCAAAGGAATACCTTGAGCCAAACGCGTTACTTTTATTTGTGGAAAACGGGTAATAATTTTTTCTCGCACAAAAACAGCTGTTGCTTCTGCCTCTGCTGTTGCACCTAAAGCAAGAACAACTTCTTTTATTTCCCCTTTCTCAAGTTTTTGCATAAGTTTTTCTATTTCAAGATACTCACTAGAACGACTATCTAAAGGTGATAAAAGACCACCTAAAATAAAATATTTTCCCTTGAAAAATCCTCCATCTTCAAGGGTAAGCATACTATCCCATTCAGAAACAAGACATAATATTTCATTAGAACGCATAGGATCAGAACAAATAGTACAGGGGTCAACATCAGATAATGCCCCACATTCATTACATAAATGCAAATTACTTCTTAATTCATAAATATTTTTTCCAAGACGCATGGTTTCTGCTTCTGGCCATTTTAAAAGAGTCATAGCTACTCTCATGGCAGATTTTGGGCCAAGTCCGGGAAGTTTGGCAATTTGATCAACTAAAATTTTTAATGGTTCTGGAATCCTTTGCATACTAAACCTTTTATTTTTTTAATGGGGAAAAAAGAGGATTATCTCTTTTTTGCGAAGAATATTCTAAAATAAATGTCCCCACGTATTTTTTACCTTTATAAACTTCTAAACGAAATTGTGTACCATTTTTATCAAGTGAAAAACGAGATTGAAAATTCTTTTTATAAATTTTTATTCCACTTTCATCACCTCGTGGACCATTACCCACAACTGCACCAATAGCATTTAATCGATAACCCTCTTGAGGAAGAAGTTTTGCATATTCACTTGCATATAAAATATCACCAAATTTTGCTGTATATACCTTGCCATCAAGTTCTATATCCATAGAATCAAGAGAAGTATCAAGATCAACCCATTCAATATTAAAATTCGTCAATCTATTATTTCCATAATGCACTTGCATAGAATTTTGCTTTGCAATAGCTGTCAAAATAGGACTATTTCCATGCACTTCATACTCTTTTACCATAGGGAAAATGCCCATTTGTGGTCGACGAATATTTTCCAATGGCAACACAAGTCTATTATCCATAAATCCTAAATAAATATTAGAAGATAATGTTTTTTTAATACTTGCAGTTGTAAGGTCAAAATCTCTTTCATACTCAATGCCAACATGACGGAAAAACACTTCAATAGCTTGCAAATGATAATACACACGTTCTGGAACATTTAAATTTTTACTTGCTTCAATACCAAAAGCAGGTTTTCCCTGTCCAATAGCAAACCATGTAAGGGTTTTTTCCATTTCTTTATCACCCTTAGCTGTTTCTGTGTTATGCAAATGAAAACTATGTGATTTATCTAATAAATTTTCTTGTACATGACCAACTACCTTTCTGCCAATCTCCCCTAAATTATTAAACTTAGGTGCAGTACAACTTTCTTGATCAATAATAACAGAATTTCCCCAACGCTTTGGATTTTTTAAATCAGAAAGATGTTGTGGATTATAAAACCCACTTCCATCATGCAAATTTAAAATAAGATCAACCTCTGGTGAACGTACCATTTCTTGAATTTTACGTACTGTTGCAAAATCAGGATCTTTTTCACTCAATTCTGCAAATTTTCTATTCATATCCCCATAATATCCACGATTTCTATCAATAATGGATAAGAAATTCAAATTCGGAATAATAGTAACATATCCATTTTTAAAGCGATAATGCGTACCAATTAATGCTGCTGCATTAAATCCACCTGGCTCATCTCCTTGAATTCCCCCTATGATGAGTATATGTGGAACATTTTCCATTGTCGTACTATTATCATGCATTCCTAATTGCAAAACTGTATAATCAAGTGGTGAAGCATAAGTTTTTGCAAACGATAAAAACATTGCAAAAATAATCATAAAACCAAAGAATAATTTTTTCATGTTTTTTCCTTATTATTAGTCTCAAGAATAACCTATTTATTTTACACTGTAAAACAGTAAAGAGCAAGCTAAGATATAAGCCTAAATTATATTTTTTAAGTAAGACGAATAAACAGTCTTTCTAGGGTTGTTTCTAAATTAATTTTCCTAATTTATATAATATTCTCTTATTTATTATACTATTATATAATATCAAGTTTTATAGTGAAACGTATTAGGTCAGTGACTTTATGAAAATATTTTTTATTTTACAATCCTAATTTATTAAATAATTATAAATAATTTAGAAACATACCCTAATTTAAACGTTATATTAAAAGTTTTTGAAAGGGGGCAAGGGGGAAAACTTTTGCAAAAGTTTTCCTCCCTTAAAAAAATTAATTAAAATAACAAGGAGCAAGAGGTAAATAATCCCCCCAATAAATGCCATCTTTCTGCACATTCGCAATAACAGTATAAATTTCTACACCTTCCTTATATGCTTGCAAAAGTTTTTCAGTATATAACGGATCAATAAATTCTGCAGGCATAAAGCAATTTGCATCTGTTCTTTGTACTACATAAAACATAGCACAGCGATTTCCTTCTTTTTTTAATCGCATAAGAGTTTCAAGATGTTTTTGTCCTCTTTCACTCACAGCATCAGGAAAAGCAGCACTATCATATTCTACCATAGACACATTTTTGCATTCGATCCATAATTTTTGATCATGTTCTTTTGACCAAAGACAAGCATCAAGTCGGCTTTCACCATTTTTTGCTTCCATTTTTATTTCTGTAAAATCTTTTGCAAAGGGTAAAAGTTTATACGCATAATGAGCATTTTGTAAAAAAAGTGCTTGTAAAAATTTATTAGGAATAGAAGTATTTACCCCAAGCCAAGGGGAAATTTTTTCAGAATTATTTTGATATGTTTCTTTTAATTTTTCATCAATACAAATAGCCTCAAGCGTATAGGCTAATTTTCTCTTTGGATTATCTGATGTTGAAAGTAAAATAAAACGTCCTTTTTGAATAAGTCCCAGCATTGAGCCAGTATTATTGGTATGAGCCAATAAGCTCTCATATTTTCCTTGCTGTATAGCTTGCATACTTGTTTTTTTATCTACAAATTCTACAAAAAACCGTCGTTCACGTTTTATAATTCTTGCCTCAAAAAGTTCTTTTTCAAAAGAAATAATTTTAATCATTCTTTTATCCAATATTTTATTTAGGGTATATTTCTAAATTAATCTTATTTTTTCTTTGGGGAAAATGATTTCCCCCAATCTCCCTCAATCAGGCAAATTTATTGAAATTTATTGCAATAAATTTGCCGATGTTAGGGCATTAGTAAAAAAAATTTTCCTAAAAATAAAAAAGACCTTTGTTTTTACATCATAACTATAAGTATTTTTCAATGCAATTATATTGCAAATATTTTATTCTCAGAGAATAACATTTAATAATTATAAATAATTTGGAAATACACCCTAAGGAAAATTTTTCATAAAAATTCTCCCCATAACCTCTTTAAAAAAATTTTAATTATTAATTGAGGAGACGTGGGGAAAATCATTTCCCCCACATAAAAAAGAAAAATAAAAATTACTTAGAACCTAAATAAGGCATTACTTTTGCAATTAAAACTTCAAAAACTCCATCAATATCAAGATCTGATGTATCTACAATAATAGCATCTTTATGCGGAGCTAATGGGTCAACAGCCCTATTTCGATCTTGATTATCACGTTCTATAATAGCAGATAAGATACTATCATAATTTTCATTCTGCCCTTTTGCTGTAAGTTCATCATAACGGCGTTTTGCTCTAACTTCTGGACGTGCATCAAGAAAAAATTTTATTGGAGCATGAGGAAATACCACTGTTCCCATATCTCGACCTTCTGCTACTAAGGCTGTATTTCTACCTATTTCCCTTTGAAATTTTTGCAAAGCTTTTCTTGCTTCTGGTAAACGAGCGACAATAGATGCCAAACGACTAGCTTTTTCTGTACGAATTTCTTCTCCTATTTTTTCATTATTACAATAAAGAATATAATTATTATTTTCTTTTTTTAACACATAGGAAAAACTTGCAAAAAGTTTTTGCATTTTTTCTTCGCTCATATCCACAACATCAGCCCCAACACGCAAAGCAAGACTTCTATACATTGCCCCTGTATCAAGGTAAGCAATATCAAAATATTTTGCTAATCTTTTTGCTAGGGTACTTTTTCCAACACCAGCAGGACCATCAACAGTAATAATCATCTCAGAATTTGTATGTGGTAAAATATCATTCATAGCAGATAAAAACTCTCTATTTTCTTCCGTTGTACCAATAGAAACACGAATACATTGTGGCAATGAATAACTTGCCAACGATCTAACAATAATGCCACGTTCCAATAATTTTTGACAACATTCTTTTGCCTCAATACCCTTTGGTTCAAACATTAAAAAATTTGCAGCAGAAGGATATACTTTACATTGCATTTTTTCTAGGGCTTTTTTTACAAAAGCTCTTTCTTCTATTGTATGATCAATAGTTTTTTGTTTAAACTCTTCATCTTCTAAAGCATTAATAGCAGCTTCTTGTGCTAATATATTTACAGAAAAAGGCAAACGAACACGCCACATATAGGTAGCAATTTGTTCTGGAAGAAAAATATACCCAATACGTAAACCAGCCAAGCCATAAACTTTAGAAAATGTACGCATAATAGCAACATTATTAAATCTTGCTAATTCTGGCAAAATAGAATGTTTATTTTCATCACCAGCAAATTCAATATACGCTTCATCAACAACTAATAAACAAGATTGTGGCAAAGACGACGCAAACGCCAATAACTCTTGTTTATTAGGCAAATATCCACTTGGATTATCAGGACTTGTTACAAAACAAAGTCGTGTATTTTCATCAACACACTTTTTAAGTGCTACAAAATCAAAACTAAAATCTTCTTTCAAAGGGACTGTACGAATTTCACAATTTTGTACTTTTGCTTGTGTAGAATAAAGACCAAAACAAGGATTAAACATTACAGCATTATGCTTATGTGGTTCTGTACGAATACGAAATAAAAGATCAATAATTTCATCAGAACCATTGCCCACGAAAATTTGTTTTTCTGTAAGAAACGGATATTTTTTATGATAATAAGAATAAATTGCTTGTACTAAACGTGGATTACACGCTTGAGGATAACGAAAAGCATTCATAGCATTTTTATAAATACTTTCCTGAGCCTTTTTAGATAAACCAAAAGGATTTTCATTACTTGCCATTTTTATTACATTTGCAAGCCCATACTTGGCTTTTATTTCATCAATGGAAAGTCCAGCTTCATAGGGTTTAAATGCTCGTATATGCTCTACAACAGATATATCATTTTGGTTTACCATAAAAACTCCATTATCAAAAAGAGAGCTTTGACTTACGCCAAAGCCCTCTTTATCAAATTTGTTTAGAAAATATTTATCCTTTTGGACGAATGGTTAATACTGGAATAACAGAATTTTTTACAACTTTTTCAGCAACAGAACCAAAAAGCATACGATCAATGCCTGTTCTACCATGAGTACCCATAATAATAAGGTCGCCATTTTCTCTTTCTGCATTAGCTAAAATTTCTTCAGCAGCATAACCAATTACAACATCAGATCTTACAGTTACACCTTGGAAGTTTTCTTTTACAAATTCGTCCATAGATTTTTTTGCACCATCAACAATTTCTGCTACAAAAGTATCAATGGAATTTGGTGGAACATGAAAACCAGTATACTGTGTCATTGTTGGTGCAACATATAATGCTACAACTTCAGCATTGGAAAGCTTTGCAAGCATGGTTGCATAAGCTGCAACTTCTTTACTTGTTTCTGCTAAATCAAGGGCACAAATAATTTTTTTAATAGCTACCATAATGTTTTCTCCTTCCAGAGGGTTAATTGTAAATAAATCTTAACTACATAATAGGTATTTTTTTCCTTATACACAACCTCTTTTAATCAAATTATAAAAAAAATTTTTAAAAAGGAAAATTTTACATAGAAAATTTTCTTTACCTTCAAGAATATTTAATATATTAAATACATTAACTAAACAGGTTATAAAAAATAATGTTTTTTTGGCAAGTATTTTGCATTACAAAAACTAACCTAGATACAAACTACAATTTTTGCCGAGTAAAAAATGTAGTTTGAATGGGGAATGCATCTAGGGATTATTCTTAAGGAGTATATTATGAAGATTAACTCAGAAATAGAAAGAGTCCTTCATGCTGAACAGGCTAAGTTTACAAAGCCTAAGAGCGTTGAAAACTCCTCATCATTTGATGACGTATTGCAAGGAGCATTGCAACAATCAGCAATAGCTAATCAAAATCAAGCAGCTATGTCTGTAAATCTCGCCCCAACTTCTTCCCTTCAAGCAGGAAGTAAGGTTGATGTAAAGAATGAAAATCTCGGTGAAAATTCTACTCATCAAAGCGAAGTACGTGCTATTATAAACCATCTTGAACATTCAATGAATGGTTTTAATACCTATGCAAACAGCATAGCTCAAGCTCAACCTGATTTAAAGCAAGCTTGGAACAATCTTAATGCTTTTAATCAAAGTGTAAGTGAATTGCGTCAAAACTATTCAAACTTACCACAGCAAAATTCTTCTTTAGACTCTATGATCAACGATTTAGAGATTATGTCTGTAACAGAAACGTAT
The DNA here is from genome assembly GCA_029258655.1 of Mailhella sp. Taxonomy (GTDB): domain Bacteria; phylum Desulfobacterota; class Desulfovibrionia; order Desulfovibrionales; family Desulfovibrionaceae; genus Taurinivorans. Next base: position 3,381 of record JARHYD010000065.1, on the reverse strand, counting down.
AAGTTTAATCGTGGTGATTATTTATAATTTGTCTAAAAAAAAGAATTGAAAAAAGAGAGTATTACACTCTCTTTTTTATTTTAATATTTTTTATAAAAGTTTCTCTTTTCAAGTCCATAAGTTTTAGGTACTATTTCTTTATCTTAAAAAATTAATGAGAGAATTTATGGATAGAAGTATAATAGGAAATTTTACACTTATTGCCAAAGACCAAAAAGCTCGTGCTGGCATTTTACAAACAGCACATGGGCAAATCGAAACACCTATTTTTATGCCTGTTGGAACAGTTGGCAGTGTAAAAGCTATTGCTCCTGATGATCTTAATAATATCAAAGCACAAATCATTCTTGGAAATACCTATCATTTATACTTACGTCCCGGTGATGAGCTTATTGCTCGTCGTGGTGGATTACATAAATTTAATGCTTGGGACAAACCTATTTTAACAGATAGTGGGGGCTTTCAAGTTTTTAGTTTAAGTTCTCTTAGAAAAATGACAGATGATTATGTAGAGTTTCGCTCTCACATTGACGGTTCAAAACATATTTTTTCTCCAGAAAAAGTTATTTCTATTCAAAGAAATTTAAATTCAGATATTATGATGCAACTTGATGAATGCATTGGTTACGGTGCTTCAGAAAAAGACGCATTAAAAGCAGTACAAAGAAGTACTGCATGGGCTAAACGTTGTCGTGATGCCTATCCACCTCATTTAGTAAATGAATTACCAAAACATGAAATGGCAGTAGGCGAAAATTCTCGAGGCAATCTTCTTTTTGGTATTGTACAAGGAGAAACATATCCACATTTACGCGAAATGAGTGCAAAATCTCTCATGGAAATTGGTATGGAAGGCTATGCTATTGGAGGCTTAGCCGTTGGCGAACCAAAACACAAAATGGTACAGATTATTGATCAACTTAATCCTCTTTTACCACAAGATAAACCACGTTATTTAATGGGAGTGGGAACTCCTCTTGATATTTTATACGGTATAGAAAATGGTGTTGATATGTTTGACTGTGTTCTTCCTACAAGAAACGCAAGAAACGGCACATTATACACCTCTGAAGGAAAAATTAACATTAAACGAAAAGAATACGCAGAAGATGAAAGTCCACTTGATCCAAATTGTAATTGTTACACCTGCAGAACCTTTACTAAATCTTATTTGCGACATCTTTTTGTAAGCCAAGAAATTTTATCATTTAGACTCAATTCCTTACATAACCTTACTTTCTTCTTAGACCTTGTTCGCAGAGCAAGAAAAGCTATTATTGAAGGTAATTATAAAGAATATAAGGCTCACTTTGAAAAAGCCTATGCTGATGAAAATGAAAAATTTCTTATCACAGATTAGCTATGGAACAAAAAATTACAAAAAAAATACTACAAGAGCTTATTGCTCAAAAAGATGAAGTTGGCAAACATTTTGAAATTGAAGTACTTGACTTTGATCCCAATTATGCCATTTGTCAAATGCCTTTAAAAGCACAACATAAAAATCCACTTGGCATTGCACATGGTGGAGCTATTTTTAGTTTAGCCGACCTTACTTTTGTTACAGCAAGCCATGCTTATGGACTTGTTGCTGTCAACACCCAAAGTTCTCTTTCCTTTTTAAATAAAGGTATTGGAGAAAAACTAAAAGCAAAAGCAACACTTTTAAAAGCTAGCAAAAAAATTCTTGTTTACCAAATCGAAATTTTTGATGAAAATGAAATATTAATCGCACATGGACAAATTACAGGTTATATTGTTGGTACTGTACAAGATTTATTGAACAGCCTAGCATAATTGGAAATATTATGTCAAATAAAGATACCATTGCAGCCATTGCCACAGGTAATTCCTCTGGTGGTCTTGGAGTTATTCGCATTTCAGGTGCAAAAGCAAAAGAAATTTTAGAACAAGTTTTTCGCCCCAAAAAAACAGATAACTTTACTTTTCGTCCTCGTTATATGCATTTTGGTTCATTTTGTATGAAAAATAACCAAGAAGAAAGCATACTTGATGAAATTCTTGCTGTATACTTTCCTGCTCCTCATTCCTATACAGGTGAAGATGTGGCAGAAATTCATGCACACGGCAGTACTATTTTATTACATACTCTTTTAGAATATATTATAAGTCTTGGTATACGCCATGCCGAAGCAGGGGAATTTACTAAACGAGCTTTTTTAAATGGACGCATAGATTTATCCCAAGCCGAAGCAGTAGCAGAAATTATTTCTGCTCCAAGTATAGAAGGTTTGCGTCTTGCCTCTGCAAAACTACACGGTAAACTAGGGCAACGTATTACAGAATTAAGAACACAAATTGAATATATCCGCAGAAGACTTTGCCTTGCTATTGATTTTCCAGAAGAAGAAGGTGAATGTCTGCCACATCATGAATTTCATCAACTTGTTACCACATTACAAAAGGATATTAAAGCATTAATCAATGCCTATGATAGGGCAAAACCTTGGCAAGAAGGAGCATTAGTTGTTCTTGTTGGTCAAGTAAATGCTGGAAAATCAAGCCTTATGAATGCTCTTTTAGGTCGCGAACGTGCCATTGTTACAGAAGAAGCAGGCACAACACGTGACTATTTAGAAGAAGCAAGCAGTTTAGCAGGCTTACCCATTCGCCTAACCGACACAGCAGGTTTACGTGAAATGGCTTGGATAATGAAAAATTATCAAAATACAACACAATATTTTAACGAAGAACGCAGTGTTGAAATTATTAATTCCATAAAAAATAAAACACTAGCAGGAAAAAATAGCCCCATTAATCCTATTGAGGCAGAAGGTATTTGTCGCAGTCTTGCTCTTATGGATAAAGCAGACATTGTTTTTCTTGTTTTTGATGGTAAAACTATTTTAGAAAATATCCAACATGAAACAACGGAAGAAATATATCAATATATGCTTGGTGAATTATCCCTTTTACCCAAGCATAGCAAAAAAATCTGTATTTGGAATAAAGCTGATTTAGCCCCTCTCAAGGAAGAGCAAATTAATCAATTAGAAAAACTAACAAATTGCCCTGTACTTTGTCTTTCCTTAAAACATAAAGAAAATACAACCTTTTTCCAACATACTATTGATGATCTTGCTAAAAAAGCTCGTGCTTTACTTATCACAACAGATGAAAATAAAAGCGAAATTGCCCCCAACAGACGACAAGCACAACTCTTACAAAATGCCTATGATGAACTTTCTATGTTACAAAATGAAATAGATATACTTCCACCAGATATTACAGCTATTCGTCTTGAAAGTTCTGCTTCCTATCTTTCTGCAATCACAGGACTTTGTAATGTTGATGAAACCTTTAACGCTATTTTTGAAGAATTTTGTATAGGTAAATAAAAACGTTTTTATGAGTTTTTTT
>JARHYD010000055.1 GCA_029258655.1 Mailhella sp. | reverse complement strand
CACGATAAATTTATCTAATAACAAATCTCACTAACTTTTAGACTTTACTCTTTCAGTCAGTGCGGAAAGCGTTTATGCACCACTTACAAAATTTTGTCAAATACTTTTTTACAAAAATTTCAAATTTTCATTTTCTCTTATGAATACACAAAAATATTCTTATATTTCAATATATTCTAAAAAAGAAAACAATCTCACCAACATTGCTTTTACACATTTCGTTAGTGCGAAGTGCTTTATGCACTATTAACTATTCCTTGTCAAATACTTTTTTATATTTTTTATAATTCAATTCAAATCTATCTAATTTAATTCAATTAATTTTATCTTGTTAATAATTATTTTCTTTCTATTTGATAAATACAAAAAAACTCTCTTTTATAAACAAAAGCGAGTTTAGATTAAAAAGTTTTGTGGGGAGAGTTTGAGAGGGAGAACTTTTTCAAAAGTTCCCCTCTCAAAAAAAATAAAATATCCCAAATTATGGTAACATCCAGCTAAGGAAGTTAGCTTGACAATAGGCTAATACACATAAAATAAGGGTTAACGCAATACTATGCCCTATTGCCATACGGAATAAATTTCCTTCTTGCCCAACCATATTTGTAGCAGAAGTAGCAACACTTATAGATTGTGGAGAAATCATTTTTCCTGTAACACCACCAACGGCATTAGAAGCAACGGCAAGCTCTGGTGGAATTCCAACTGCCGTCGCAGTCGTATATTGCATACTGCAAAAAAGTGCATTTGATGAAGTATCCGAACCAGTTAAAAACACACCAAGCCACCCAATAAGAGGAGCAAAAAATGGGAAAAAAGCACCTGTATGCGTAAATGCAAGCCCTAAAGTTGAACTCATACCTGCATAATTCATTAAGAAAGCTAAACCAAGTACGCTTGCAATGGTAAGAATTGGAAACCTTAATTGGTGTAATGTAGTAAAGAAACATTTAATAGCTTTAGCATAGGAATAATTAGGCATAAGAGGCACAGCTAAAAAACCACCAATTAAAATTGCCGTACCACCTGCTGAAAGCCAACCAAAACTAAAAACAGCTGGATATACAGTTTCTGCAGAAACAATAGGTACAGTACGGTTTACCATACCATCAAGCAATGGCCATGAAAATGCCGGAGCTGAAATTCCATTTAAAATAGCTTTAAATTGAGGTAGTCCCCAAAAGAAAACCATAACGGCAAGAATAAGATATGGCCCCCAAGCACGAAGAACAACTTTCCCTGAATATGTTGTTTGTGAAGCAATTACTTCACCATCATCTGCAAAACGGAAAATATGAGCAGGTTTCCAAAAGCGAAGTAAAACTAATAAACCAATAATAGTTGCAATAGCAGACATAACATCAGGTAATGTTGGGCCATGATAGTTTGCAAAGATAAATTGAGCCCCTGCAAAGCAAATACCTGCGACAATAATAGCTGGTAAAATTTCTAAAGAACGACGGAAGCCACACATTACAATACTAAGCCAAAACGGAATAATGATAGCTAAAATAGGTAATTGACGAGCAGCAACTTGACTAATAAGATTCGCGTCCATACCAGAAACAGAAGCAGCAGTAAGAACTGGTGCACCAATAGCACCAAAAGCAACAGGTGCAGTATTCGCAATAAGGCATAAACTAGCACCATAAAGAGGATTAAAGCCTAAACCTGCAAGCATAGCAGCAGTAATAGCAACAGGCGTACCAAAACCAGCTGTTCCCTCTAAAAAAGAACCAAAAGCAAAAGCAATAAAAATTGCTTGCAAACGTCTATCAGGAGTAATTCGTGCAAGAGAATCTTTTATAATTTCAAATTCTCCTGACTCAACGGTCATATTATAAACCCAAACGGCTGTAATAACGATCCAAATAATTGGAAAAAGACCATTTGCCACGCCCAAACCAACAGAGCTTATGGCTGTAACAACAGGCATTTTCCACACAGCAATAGCAATAATAAATGCAGTAGCTAACCCAGCCAAAGCGGCAAAATGCCCTTTAGCACGCTTTACAGCGAGCATATACAAGAGAACAACAAGAGGAATAGCAGCAATACAAGCAGATACCACTTCACTCACAACGGGATTGTAAATTTGCGTCCAAGCCATATACAAACCTCTCCTAGAAAAACAATTAATTGTATTAACACGTTTACTTTCTTTACATAAATTCATGTTATGCAATAAATAAAATATGAATAATACAAATTTAAAAAAGTTTTTCTTAATAACGTAAAAAATGTCAATAAATTTTTTAAGCTATAATAGAAAAATCAATTTTTTTTGCCATAGAATTTAAAATTTCATGGACATATTTTTCATCATGTGGTGAAAAAATAAGTTTAAGAAGTGTCTGCTTTGGCTCTAAAACAGTAAACATTGCAACATTATCATACGCTTCAAGCAAAAAACGAAACATTGCCATTTGCTTTGAAGGTAATTGCAAATAAAGCACTTGACTATGCGTTGCTTTAGGAAGTTTTTTAGGTTCACGATAACGATAATGCATACATAAAAAAAGGCTCAAAAGAGCCTTGAACTATTTATTTCTGTAAGTAATTCGTCCACGAGTAAGGTCGTATGGAGATAATTCCACTTTTACCTTATCACCTGGGAGGATACGGATATAAAATTTACGCATTTTTCCAGAAATATGAGCTAAAATTTCATGCCCATTTTCTAACTGTACGCGGAACATTGCATTAGGAAGAGCTTCTTCCACAATGCCGTCAACTTCAATGGCTTCTTCTTTTGCCATATTTCCTCCTCAAAAATTCGGTAAGGCTTATTTTCCATAAAAAAAAATAATTGTCAATAAAAGAATAGGACTTATAAAAAAATGCTACTTTATAAAAAATTTTTATAATTTTTTTAGGGGGAAAACTTTTGCAAAAGTTTTCCCCCTAAAACCCTCTTTCAAAAACTTTTAATACAAACCACAACTAAAAAAGTGAGTAACTACCTAAATTACAATATTTAAAAAATTACTAACCAAAAAAATATAAAGAATTTTTTATTTTAGTTGGAAAAACAAAAATCCTTTTGTATACAAAAGGATTTTTGGAGTAAAAATTTTTGAAAGGGGGTCTTAGGGGGAGGACTTTTTATAAAAAGTCCTCCCCCTAAAAAAAATAAAAACTAAAAACTATTCACCTTCAGGTAAATCAAAAGTACAAGCTTCTTTCTTTACATCAAGAGCAATCTTCCAAAGAAGAGATACAACTAATGCACCAACAGCAAAAATACCAACAGAAATAGTAACTTCTGCTAAAGTTGGAGTATAAACAGTAAAGAATTCAAATGGGGTTGGGTTAAAACCACCAATAAGAAGACCAAGACCTTTATCTATCCAAGTAGCAATAACTAAAAGAACTAATGTCCAAGGAAGCAAGTTTTGATTTTCTCTAAAGCTTGGAACAACTAAGAGAATAATAGAAACAATAGCTAAAACAGCAGCAACCCACATCCAAGGTCCAATCCAAGCACCTTCAGCATGACCAAAACCAAAAAGATATTGTACTGGGTGTTGGTGACTTGGGATACCACTATAAAATGCAGTAAAGAGTTCAAGGCAGAAGAAGAAAACGTTTAAGCACATTGCATA
>JARHYD010000008.1 GCA_029258655.1 Mailhella sp. | reverse complement strand
AAAATCACATGTAAATGGTATTGAAAGTTTTTGGAGTTTTGCTAAACGTAGATTAGCAAAATTTAATGGTTTAACAGATGATAAATTTATATTGCATTTAAAAGAATGTGAATGTAGATTTAATTTCAGGAATGAAAATTTTACAAAATTTATAGAAAAACTTTATTTCAAAAATAAAAAGTGATGGTCTAGACCCATAAATTAATATGATTAAGTGTGTTTCTAAATTAATCGTATTTTTTTTTCTTTTAGGGGAAATGATTTCCCCAAATCCCCCTCAATCAAACAAATTTATTGAAATAAATTTCAATAAATTTGTCTATTTTTAGGTATTAGTAAAAAAAATTTTCTCCCAAACATAAAAAAATTTTTATTTTTACATTGTAACTATAAATATTTTTAATGTTATTGTATTGCAAATATTTTATTTTTATTTTTAGAGAACAAAGTAAAATAATTATAAATAATTTGGAAACACACTCTAATTAAAATAAAAACTTCTTGAAAATATTATAAGATATTAAAAAATCCATTTTGCGTGCAAAATGGATTTTATTTAAAAAGTTTTGAGGGGAGAGTTTGAGAGGGGAACTTTTTCAAAAGTTCTCCTCTCAAAAAAACTATTTATTACGCATTTTCAACAAAGACAGGGCAATACCTAAGAAAAGACAAAGCATAACAACAGCAAGAGAAAGCATAGGTGCAATATGGTACGCAAAAATAGTGCCGATTAAAAGTTTTATTCCAATAAATACTAAAATAACAATAACTGCATATTCTAAATAACATAAATACTGCTTTGCCCCTGCCAATAGAAAATATAAGGAACGCATACCTAGAATTGCAAAAATATTACTTGTATACACTAAAAAAGGTTTTTCTGTAATAGCAATAACTGCTGGAACACTATCAAAGGCAAACATTATATCTGCAAACTCAATACAAACTAAACATAAAAATAATGGCGTTGCTGCCCATTTTGAAAATATTGTTTTACTATTTTGGGCTTGTGGGTTACGCACAAAAAAATCATGAGATTCTATACGGGGATAAATAGGATAGATTTTTTTTACAAACTTTACACTCCAATGATTACTATAATCTTCAATTTCTTCATGATCTGTTTGTGTATTCTTCCACATGGCAAAAGCCGTATACAAAACAAAAAGACCAAAAAAGATCAATGCAGGCTTACCAAGTAATGCGATAATTGTTGTTCCTGCAAAAATAAAAACAAATCGTAAAACTAATGCCCCAATAATACCAAAATACAATACTCTATGTTGAAATTTATCTTCAATAGAAAAAGCTGTAAAAATAGCCATAATTACAAATAAATTATCAACAGAAAGTGTTTTTTCTAAAAAATACCCTGCTAAAAATAATTGGCTATCCCCTGCACTATGCGTAAAATAAACATAAACAGCAAAACATAATGCTAAAATTATCCAAAAAGCAGACCACAAGGCAGCACTTTTCATAGAAATAGGTTTATCTTGTTGATGTGCTTTTAAATCTACAATCAAAGCCACTAATACTAATACAGAAAAAAGAGTAATATCTAAGTACGAATAATCCATAATAAATGATTTTTTCCCTAACCCTTATTTTTAAACTTAGCAAAAACAATAAAGAAGATAATCTTCTAAGTCAAGATATATCTATAATTTTACAAAATCTTTACAATTAACAATATAATATTTTATAGCTATACAACTGACACAAGAAATACAATTTCTAACACTGCTTAAATATATAATATTATAAATAAGATACACTAATAAAGTAAAATAAAAATATAAAAAACTAACCTCCTATAAAAAATATTTTTTCTTATTAAGAAACTCTTGCTAAAAAAAATAACTTAGGCTATTCACTTTATTATGTAGAATAATCTATTACCCCAATAGTGAGTATAATATGGACACACTCATTAAAGAAGAATTAATACTTGCTGGTATTGATATTGATACTGCTCTTACTCGTTTTATGAATAATGAAAATCTTCTTCAAAAAACATTATCGCTCTTTCTTGAAGATACTAACTTTCAAAATCTCCTAACTCACCTCCAAACAGAAAATTTTTCAGAAGCATACAAAGCTTCCCACACACTAAAAGGTCTTTGTGGTAATCTTTCTTTTACGCACCTTTTTGAACTTTTTTCTGCATTATGCATTGCATTACAAGAAAAAAATATTGAAACAATAACTAGCCTTATCCCTTCTATTATTGAAAAACATTCAAAACTCATACAGGCTATTAAAAAATGGAATTAAGAAAAAAAATTTTCAAAAAAATTCTTTATGCAATGCGATACCGTATAGGTATACTTATTACTTTTTTTATTTTATCTTTTGCCAGCCTTATAATAATGCAAAAAATTCTTTTAGAAAAAGCACATATTACAGGCCAAGAAATGGCAAGAAGTTATACTATTGAAGAAGAAAAGAATCTAAAAGCATATAGTGTAGTTTTACATATTGCTTGCCAAAAACTAACAGATTTAATTGAAAAAGAATATAATGAACCTGATTTTGAAGAAAATGTTATAGAAGTTTTACAATTAATCCAAAACATTTTCCTTCCTTCAAAAATTCTTCCTTATACTATAATTAATGAAAAAGTTTATTTTATCAATCCAGAACTATCTAAAAAAATTAACCATATTAATTTAAAAGATACAAATTGGTATGAACGAGCCTTTGAAACTCATGGTGAAGTAATTGTTTCTGATGCATACCAAAGTGCAATAAATAATAAAATGGTTATCACTCTAGCAAAAGCATCTAATAAAAAAAAACATATTATAGCCTTTGATATTTTTCCAGAAAATTTTAAAGATTCTTTCAATACAAGTATATTACCTCCTCATTGTTATTATTATCTTTGTGATAAACGAGGTAAATTACTGTATACAAACGCTACATCTCTTACACCTGAACAAATGGAAAAATATATACCCATGATTATCAACAAAGTACGCTTGGGTAAACAAAATGAAATTACAAATATTATTCGACCAGATGGTCAAAAAAGAACTATTTATTATAATGTATCTGCTAATGGCTGGATTTCTATTGTTACCATGCCATATCACTTTCTTTTACAAGATATTTATTATATTGGCATAGGTGCTTTATTTATTTTAATTATTTTTATTTTAATTTCCATTTTTACAACTATTCACGAAGTCAAACTTAATCATAACATTTCAAGAACTAATGATACTATTAGAGTTCTTGGCAATTCCTATTACGCTATTTATAGAATGAATTTTCATAATAATACCTATGAAATGATCAAAGATTGCGATGAAACAAGAAAAAAACTCAAGCCAACTGGAAATTATGATACATTTTTAAGTGTAGTAAGCAATAATATTGAAGATTCTGCAAAAGAAGAATTTTTAGAAAATTTTTCCGCTCAAAATATTAAAAAACTTGTTTCACAACGTGTTCGTGATTATGGTGGTGATTTTAAAAGGAAATTACCCAATGGGGAATTACAATGGGTAAGTGTTCGGCTTTTATTTGATGAATCCCTTGATTCAACAGAAGCTGTTCTTTGTTATCGTAAAATTGATGATGAAAAACAATTAAAATTACAACAACTTGATCTTTTACGTTCCTCCTTAGAAACAGCTCAACAAAGTGAAAAAGCTAGAAATATGTTCTTTTCTAGTATGTCCCATGATATGCGAACCCCGCTCAATGCTATTATTGGGTTATCAGAATTGGCACAAAATCATATTAATTCTCCAGAAAAAATTAAAGATTATCTCAATAAAATAACTATTTCTAGCAAGCAGCTTCTTAATCTTATTAATGATATTCTTGAACTTTCAAGACTTGAACAAGGAAAAATGAATATCGACACAAAACAAGTTAACCTTAAAGAATGTATTGAAGAATGTGCAGAGCTTTTCCAATCTCGTGCTACTCAAGATAATAAACTTTTTATTATTAATTTTGATATTCAAGATAATCTTGTTTATTGTGATCCTTTTAGACTTACACAAATTCTCAATAATCTAATCTCAAATGCTTTTAAATTTACTAATCCAAAAGATAAAATTTATATTCGACTAAAACAATTAGAAAAAAATAAAATTGCCAAGTATCAGCTAGAAGTAGAAGATACTGGTATAGGCATGAGCAAAGAATTTTTAGAAAAAATCTTTATTCCCTATGAAAGAGAAACTCGTTTTAGTGAAAAAAAAGTAAGCGGAACAGGTCTTGGTACTGTTATTGTTAAGAATATTGTTTCACATCTTGGTGGAGAAATTACTGTTACAAGTGAACTTGGAAAAGGAACTACCTTTACTATTACCCTTCCACTTGAACCTGTAAAACAAGAAGAACAACATACTACAACATCAAAACAAACTGAAGAAACTTCTTTTAACAATCTTCTTAATAAAAACATTCTATTAGCAGAAGATAATGCTATCAATATGGAAATTGCATCAGAACTACTTTCCATGCATGGCATAAATGTTATAAAAGCATGGGACGGTGCTGAAGCTGTTGAACAATTTAAAAATTCTCCCTTAAATTATTTTGATGTTATTTTAATGGATATGCAAATGCCTAATTTAGACGGCTGTGAAGCTGCCAAAGAAATACGAACTCTTGAACGACAAGACGCTAAAACTATTCCTATTATTGCCGTTACTGCTAATGCTTTTTCGGAAGATTTTGCAGCTACATCAGCAGCTGGTATGAATGCTCATATCTCAAAACCTATTGATTTTAATCAATTATGCAAAACGATTACTGATTTATTACCACCAAAAGGACAACAATAAAAATAGCTATATTCCTTTTTTTACTAGTCTTTCTTTTTATACAATCTAAGGTGTGTTTCTAAATTATTCTTATTTTATTTTTTCTTTGGGGGAAATGATTTCCCCCACACCCCCTCAATCAAGCAAATTTATTAAAACAAGTTTCAATAAATTTGCTATATTAGAGCATAAGTAAAAAATCTTTTTTCTCAAAAATAAAAAATTATTTGTTTTTATATAATAACTATAAATAATTTCTAACGCTATTATATTATAAATATTTTATTTTCATTATTAGAGAACAAAATTTAATTATTATAAATAATTTAGAAAGATACCTTAGTTAAAACAATAAGTAATATATATTATTTCTTGCTTTTTTTTGAAAAATACAAGAAACTGCAAAAAAACTTATGAGGAATAATATGGCACGTTTTACTTGCAAGTATGAAAATAATATTTGTGTAGATATTGAAATAAAAAAAGAAAACGGACTTTCTCTTTCTATACTTGGAAATGGAGGAAAAAAAAGAGAACTTGCTATTTTACCTCAAGATTACTCTCCAGAAAAACATTTAGCTGTTTTTATTGGTTATGGTATGGGCTATGCCTACCAAACTTTTTTATCAGAATATCCACAAGCACCACTTGCCGTTATCGATAAAGAAGAAGATTTACTACAAGCTGTATCTTTTACTCCCTCAAAAAATACGCTTTTTCTTAATGATAAAAATAAAGAATTAATTTTAAAAAAATTAACAATATGGCAAGAACAAAATAATAAAAAACCACTCTACCCTATTGTACACCCTTTTTATCAACGTCTTGATAAAGAATTTTATGGATATCTAAGAGAACAAGCAACCGCAAGCCAAAAATATAATTTTTGGGAAAAAGCAAAATACACAAAATTCCAAAATAAAACACCTCGCCTTTTACTTATTTCTTCAAAATATTTTCTTTTTGGTGAAGTAGAAAATGCTTGTAAAAATTTGGGAGTAGAATGTAAACATTTACAACTAATTAATGACGAAATGGCACAAGCTGATTTCATAAAACAACTACTTGAAATTGTTATTTCTTTTAAACCAGATGCCCTTGTTACTCTTAACCATTCTGGTATTGACCGTGAAGGTATTCTTATGGATTTACTCAATAAATTGGAATTACCTTTAATTTCATGGTTTGTGGATAATCCTCATTTAGTTCTTGCTTCTTATGAAGGTCTTTCTTCCCCTTGGTTGCACATTTTTACTTGGGATAAAGATAATATTCCAACTCTTAAGAAAAAAGGCTTTAATAACGTTTATTACTTACCACTAGGAACAGATACCAATAGATTTAAACCAAGCAATAAAAATATTCCCTACCCAAAAGAATGGAAATCCAATGTTTCCTTTGTGGGCAATTCTATGATTAGCAAAGTCCAAAAACGTTGGGAAGCCTCTCATTGTCCGCAAAAATTTTATCAAGATTTTCTAACATTAAGCCAAGCTTTTGTTTTTTCACAAAAAAAAGATGCTCACGACTTTATGCTTGATGAAGCTCAAACAATATGCCCAGATATTTGCAAATACTTTTTACAAAATTTTAATACCGAAGAACAACTTGCCTTTGAAACAGGATTAACTTGGGAGTCAACACGCTTATATCGCCTTTCTTGTGTAAAACAATTACTTGATTTTAATCCTTTAATTATTGGTGATGATGGTTGGCAAGTTTTTTTTGAACATGAAAAACGTTCTTGGCGTTGGCATGAACCTATTGCTTATTATACTGATTTACCCAATTTTTATCCACATTCACTTATCAATTTTAACTGTACAAGTATGCAAATGAAAGGTGCTTCTAATCAACGTATCTTAGATGTTCCTGCTGTTGGAGCTTTTGTATTAACTGATTATAGAGAACAAATGGAAGATATGTTTGATATTGGAAAAGAAATTATTTGTTATCGCGATATTCAAGAAATTCCTGATTTAATCAATTATTATTTATCACACGAAAAAGAGCGAAATACCATTATAACAAAAGGACGTGAACGTGTTCTAAACTGTCACACTTGGACACATAGAGTAGCAGAAATTATACGAATAATGCAGGATTTTTATTGTGCTAACTAAAGAATATGATCTTATTATTCTTGGCGGTGGTGTGTCAGGACTATATTTAGCCTCTCTAGCACAAGAAAAAAATCTTTCCATTTGCCTTATTGACCATCAAGAAACCTTAGGCATGAAATGGAGAATTGCTGGTGGTGCTATGGGAAATATGACCAATAGAGTAATAGATCCTTCCCATTATATCAGCCATACACCAAAAGAAGCTAAAAAACTTTTACAATCTCTTTTTAAAAATTTCCAAACAGATCATGTTATTTCATTTATTCATTCCTTAGGAATAGGCATAGAAGAACGAGAATTTGGACAAATATTTTGTAATCAACCTGTAAAATATTTAATTAATACGCTTATCAAAAAATTAAATACCATTGATTTTTATCTTGCAGAAAAAATTATTTCCTATCATTATGAACAAAATCAACTAAAAAATATGTTTGTTATTCACCTTAATAATAAACAAATAAAAGGAAAAAAACTTGTTATTGCAACAGGTTCTACTGCATATCCACAAATAGGTGCAACAGATTTTGCCCTTCGTTTAGCAAATAAATGGGGACACAAAACATATCCTTTTACCCCTGCACTTAGCCCTATGCTTTGTGATAAAAATTTTCTTCTCACTGGCTTAGAAGGTATTAGTTGCTATGTACGTATGAAAATACAAATAAATGGCACAGATTATAAAGATCCTTGTGGTATACGTTCTCTTCTTTTTACTCACAAAGGAATTAGTGGGCCTGCTGTTCTTGTAATGTCGTGTTTTTGGGAAGAAAATGCAAAAGTTTTTATTGATTTTCTTCCAGAAGACAATTTACTAGAAAAAATGCACGATACAACTAACGGAAAAAAAATACTAAAAAATTTAATTCTACCACTTATGCCAGATAGGCTTGTCTATAAACTTTTACCAGAAAATTTACTTAATAAAAAAGTAGCAGAATTATCTAAAAAAGAAAGAATAATTATTTGTAATAATATACATAATTTTAATTTTATCCCACAAGATCTTGATTCATTAAAAAAAGCCGAAGCAGCTAAAGGTGGTATTGCTCTAACAGAAATTTCCCATAATTTAGAAAGTACCATACTTAAAAACTTGTTTTTTGCTGGAGAGTGCTTAGATATTGTAGGATTACTTGGCGGGTATAATATTCATTTTGCCCTTGCGTGTGCTAAGCGTATTGCAGAAAGAATAGGATAATACCTTGCATATTTATTTAAAATACTTTAAACTTCTATCAGATTATTATAAATAAGGATAAAAAAATGGAAACAATAAAAGCACAACATATGCCCATTTTAGATGATATTGCAAAAGAACTTTGTAACAAACAATCTCTTAAAGATGTGCTACATTGTGGCGAATGCGAACACCCAATGCCATCACGTGAAATTTTAAAAGAAATTGTAAATCGTATTAAAACTATTGTTTTTCCGGGATATTTTGGTCCTTCGCAAGTTCATTTTGAATCCATTGGCTATCATATAACTGCTAACCTTGATAGTGTTTACCGACTTTTAGCAGAGCAAATCCGTCGTGGTGGTTGCTTTGCTTGTGCAGATTACGCTAAAGATAAAAAAGGTTGTGAAAAAGCTTCTAAAGATTTAGCTATGCAATTTATGCAAAAACTTCCAGAAATTAGAAGATTACTTGCTCTTGATGCTCAAGCTGCCTATGAAGGCGATCCTGCTGCAATTAGTCCCGGTGAGGCTATCTTCTGCTACCCTTCCATGCTTGCTATGACTCACCACAGAATAGCCCATGAACTTTATAAATTACGCGTTCCAATTATTCCTAGAATGATTTCAGAAATGGCTCACTCCCATACAGGTATAGATATTCACCCAGGAGCAAGCATTGACGAACGTTTCTTTATTGATCACGGAACAGGTGTTGTTATTGGCGAAACGTGCATTATTGGCAAAAATTGCCGTATTTATCAAGGAGTAACACTCGGAGCTTTATCTTTTGATAAAGCAGAAGATGGTACGCTTGTAAAAGGTATTGCTCGTCACCCAATTTTAGAAGATAACATTACCGTTTACGCTGGTGCGTCCATTTTAGGTAGAATTACCATTGGCTCAAATGCTGTTATTGGTGGTAATGTGTGGTTAACAAAAAGTGTTCCAGCTGGGGGCAAAATTGTCCAAAGTCATGGGGCAAAAGCTAATGAAACAGAACCACTTAAAGGAAAAACTACAAACTAGGATTTTTTTATGCAAAACAAAAAAATAAGCATTTTTTTTGCTTTTCTCATGGGGATATTTTGGCCAGCCTCATCACTATTATGTGTTGGTAAAGCAAAAAATGCCATAGTTTGTGCCATGCTTTTATTACTTAGTGCATTTTCTCTTGTTTTTGCTCCATTAAATTTTATTGCAATTACAATGTATATCTTTTTTGCAATACTATTTCTTATATGGATTTACGGTCTTCTTTTTAGCCTTATTTTTACCAAAAAAAATAAAAGGCAAATTACTGTGATAGAAAAAACACCATATTTTGCTTGCTATTTTATTATGATGTTTTTTACACTTGTCTTACTTTGTAATTTACCTGTTAATTTTTATCAGCTAAAACACAATTTTGAAAATGTAAAACAAAATGATATTCTTATTATGCAAGAAAAAGTTCCACTTAATCTTCATAATTTTAATGATTCTATTATTTTTTATAACGAAGATTACAAAGAAAATTTTGGTGTTGTTAAAGCTGTTGCAGGTGATGTTTTAGAATACAATGACCAAACATTATTTAGAAATGGTGAAAAACTGGCTAATATTGCCAATTTCCCAACACAAAAACTTATTGTGCCAGAAAATCTTTTACTCATTCAACATGATAAAGAAATTTCTAGTGATCTTCCCCAAAAAGAACAAATGCAACTAGCCAAAAAAGATATAAAAACTCTTTCTTTTTTAACAATACATAGAATAAAAGGAAAAGCATTATTTATTCTTTATAGTTCCAATCCAAAAAATTTAGGAAAAAGACTTATTTATACAACTATAAAAAATAATTAACATATCTGAACATATAATTTATGGGGAATACAAAAAACGTATTTCCTATAAATTTTATTAAGATATGTTTCCCAATTATTTATAATTATTAAACTTTGTTCTCTATAAAAAAATAAAATATTTGCAATGCAATAGCATTAAAACTATTTATAGTTACAATATAAAAGCTGAATTGTCAATCCAAGTGCGACACCTCTTGTAGAAAAACTTCAATTGGAGTTGTCCAATTTAGACACTTTCTAGGTCTATTATTGATGAGTTCTAATTTTTGTCGTAATTCTTCTTG
>JARHYD010000152.1 GCA_029258655.1 Mailhella sp. | reverse complement strand
TAAATTTCCAATACTTAATTTTTATGGGTTCTTCTAAATTAGAATGAATATCTAAATTTAAAACAAAAAGTACACGCAATTTTCTATTTAATATATCTTCAGGAAAATAAGGAGCTTGTCCCCACATTTTCACTGTTATTGTTGTTTGTGTACTTTCATCGAGTAATGTTAATCGAATATGGTTTTTCAAAAAACCATATAAATTTACTTGTGTTATTCTTAATTCTGGTGATAAAAAAACGGGTTCTTTATTTGAAATACCAAAAGGTTGTAATGAGGCTATTTCTTTTTTAAAATGATAATCAACAGCATCAAAAAAATTTAATTCACCATCATAATACACTACTTCTTGCAAAGGATCTTTACCAAATTGTTTTTCAACATATTCACAAAAATCATTATGAAAAAGATCATAGCAATCTTCTGTTAAACGAACACCAGCTGCCATTTGATGTCCACCATAACTTTCTAAATGTTCAGAACAGGCAATTAACGATTCATGCAAATTAATAGCATCAATAGAACGGGCAGAAGCTTTCCACATATCACCATCTTTGCAAAACACAAAAGCTGGTTTGTAATATTTTTCTACTAATCTTGAGGCAATAATTCCAACAATTCCTTGATTCCAATCTTCCTTTGCAACAAATATAGCTGGTAAATGTTCTTGTTGTTGAGCTTGTTCAAAAGCTTCTTTTGTCATTTCTCGCTCTTCTTGTTTTCTATCTTCATTATACTGATCTAAACGAAGAGCAATTTTTTTTACTTCCTCAATATCTTTTGACATAAAAAGCTCCACAGCCAAAGACGCCTTTGCCATTCTTCCTGCTGCATTAATGCGAGGTGCAAGAGCAAAAACAATTTGCCGAGTTGTTAATGGATCTTTACTATTCATTCGAGCTACACTTTTTAATGCAGCAAATCCTAACCTCCTTGCCTCGTTCAGCAATAACATTCCATTTTTTACTAAAATTCTATTCTGCTCAATAAGGGGTACCATATCAGAAAGAGTACCAAAGGCTACAAGATCCAAAACTTCTCTCATATCCATTTTTGTTTGTTGCAATTCTTTTGCTAGTAAATTATTAACTTCTGCCATTAAAAAAAATGCAACACCAACACCTGCTAATTCACTGCAAGGACTTTCACCTAACTTAGGATTACACAAAATATGAGCATTTGGAAGATTACCTTGCGGTAAATGATGATCGGATATAATAACAGTAAATCCAAGTTCTCTCGCTTTTTCAACAGCTTTAAAATCAGTAATACCACAATCAACAGTTAAAAGAACTTCTGCTCCTTTTTGTGATAAATTTTCAAGCATTTCCTCATTTAATCCATACCCTTCACTTATTCTTTCAGGTAAATGCCAAAGTGGATCATAACCAAAATGACGCAACACTTGCAATATAACACAAACCCCTGTTATTCCATCAACATCATAATCACCCCATACAACAAGTTTTTTCCCTGCCCGTAATAAAGAAACAAGTAATTTTGCTCCTTCTGATACGCCAGGCCATTTATAAGGCTGTTCAAGATACCGTAAATGGGGACTTAAAAAGGAAGATATTTTATCTTCCTTAATATTTCTTTCTTGTAAAATAGTCGCAAGCCTAGACGATATTCCTAAACTATCCACAATATTCTTAGGAATAACGCTTTGCTCTTTTGCTATTTGCTGTTTCCATACTACTTCACGCATATTAGATATAATTTTGTATCTGCGAAAATAATTTATCAGAAATATGTCCTTTTTCCTTTAACCATGTTACAAACTTTACAGCTATTTCATGTTTTGGAGCTATTTGTAAGGACATTTCTAAAGCTTTAAAACATTCTTCATATTCTTTTAATTCAAGATATACACGTGCTAAATTTATAAAAAGATTTTCATCAGTTTTTTGTAATTGTAACGCTCTTTGATAATATTCTACTGCTTGTGTATACATTTTTGTTTTACGAAGACTAATCCCAAATTCATTAAATAAATGTTTATGCTCTGGAGCATATGCACCTTCAAGATTAATCAAACGCTCAAAAATATTTTTTGCTTTTTCAGCATCACCACGTTCTAAATAAGTAAGCCCAATACCAAAGTTAGCTCGAACGTTACCAATATCAATATTTAAAACATGAGAATATTCAAATTCCGCACTAAAAGTTTCTCCATTTTTTCTTGCTTCATCTGCTCTATCAAGAGTCTCATCAAGTTCTTTCATTTTAGGATATACAGTACTTGCGTAAAACTCTGGTTCTGGAGAATATTTTTCTAAAAGAACTTCTTTTGTAATAGTCTTTTTTTGCCCCGTAGGCACATAATTTTGGTTAATTGACTGCAAGACAATAGATCCATTTTCTAATTCCTCAACAAACCAAAAAATCTTTTGAACTGTTTTACGAGTAGTAGTGCCTGTACCAATTTTTTTTACTTCATGTGAAGAAAAAACACCGTATATTCTATTTTGCTTAAATGCTTGTGACATATTCCAACCTATTTATTTTTAGCAATCATTGCCTTTTTTATTTCATCATTAATCTTTTTAGCAACGGCTTGTGGATCTTCTGCTTTAGTTATTGGTCGTCCTACAACTAAATAATCTGATCCAGCCATAACGGCTTGATAGGGAGTCATAACACGCTTTTGATCATCATTATTTTTTTCATCAAAACGAATTCCGGGCGTTAAACATTTTAATCCAGGAGCAAGATTTTTTATTTTTTCAACCTCTAATCCCGAACAAACTATTCCATTCACTCCCCAGTCTAAAGCATTTTTTGCTAAACTATCCACAAGTTCTGATAATTTTCCTTGATAACCAATAAATTCCCCCTCATCAAAACTGGTTAAAACAGATACTCCAAAAATTTGTATTGTAGCATTATTCATACTACAAGTTTCAAGAGCTGCTTCACACATTCTTTTTCCACCTGATAAATGAATAGTCAGCATATCTGCCCCTGTTTTTATAGCAGAATTTACAGCTCCTTTAATCGTATTTGGAATATCATAAAGCTTTAAATCAAGAAAAACATTAAATCCCATTGTTTTAAATTTCTTTACTATACTTGGTCCTTCTGCAAGAAATAACTCAAGACCAATTTTAACCCAAGAAACTTCCCCTTTTATTTTTTTAGCTAAACAATACGCATCTTCTGCTTTATCAAAATCCAGAGCAACAATAAGTTCTGCCATATTATTTTCCAAGTATATTTTTTATAAGTTGCGGACGAAGTTTTGGAGCTAATGTACAAGAAAGATAAAAAGATCGTAATTCATCATAAGCTCTTTCTAAATTATCATTTACAATCCAAGCTTCAAACCAATGTGAATTTTTAATCTCACCAATAGCATTTTTCATTCTTTTTTCAATAACTTCTGCACTATCCGTACCACGTAACTCTAAACGATTTTTTAAAATCTCTAAAGAAGGAGGTAAAATAAAAACAAAACGAGCTGTTGGCAATGATAATAATAATTGTGCAGCTCCTTGAATATCAATATCGAAAATAATATCTTTACCTTTTTCTAACGTTTCTATTAAGGGCTTTAAAGGTGTTCCATAATAATTTCCATGCACTATCGCCCACTCTGCAAATTCATTAGCTTGAATTTTTTTTTCAAAAGTATCTTTATCAATAAAATGATAATGTATACTATCTTTCTCACCCGCACGAGGTAAACGAGTAGTACAGGAAATAGAAAAAGATAAATCAAATTCTTCACATAATTTTTTTACAAGCGTACTCTTTCCAGCACCAGAAGGAGCACACAAAATAAGTGGCACACCTTGCCTTCCCATCATAAAGAAAAATTTCCTTATATATCAATATACTAATTATAATAGAAAATATTCTATCCTAAATAATTTATAAAATCAAATGAAAAAACTATCTTTATACCGTAATAATTTTTCATTATTATAATAACCTATTATATACAAAAACGAATAGTTTTAGAATATATTTCAAAAACTATTCGTTAATTGAAAGAATATATAGGAGAAATCATTTCTCCCAACAAAAAATTATGCTTGATAAAAAGCTTTATATGCTTCTTTTGTATAATAAATATCTGCCACAGAAGATACTTCAAAAGGACTATGCATTCCAAGCAAAGAAGGTCCCATATCAATAGTATTTAAACCATAAACAGCAAGGAATAAGGCTACCGTACCGCCTCCCCCATGATCTACTTTACCTAATGCTGCCATTTGCCATGGAATTTCATGTTCTGCAAAAACATTCCTAAGCCAAGCAACATATTCTGGATGAGCATCATTTGCTCCGTATTTACCCCCTGATCCAGTAAATTTACATAATGTTGGACCATGTCCTATTGTTGATGAATTTTGTTTTTCATGGAGTTCTTGCCAATCAGGATCAATAGCAGCATGAACATCAGCAGAAACAGCTTTACTGTGTAGCATTACTTTACTAAAACTTGTATTATTACCCCAAGCAGTTACCACATCTTGCACACAATATTCAAAGAAACGAGAACTTGCTCCTGTTGTTCCTTCTGATCCTATTTCTTCTTTATCCCAAAGCATAAGACATATTGTATGTTCTGGTTCTTCTGCTTCTAAAAAGGCCTCTAATGCAGTATAAACACAAATTCTATCATCTTGTCCATAGCCACCAACCAAGGCACTATCAAGTCCTACAAAACGAGCCTCTCCTGCTGGAACAACTTGAATTTCAGCAGAAAGCAAATCTTCTTCTTTTATCCCATACTTTTTATGAAGTAATTGCAATACATGAGCTTTAATAGGAGTTTCTTCTTTTTCCTTTCCTTTTTTAGCAAGTGGACAATGCCCAATAAGTATATTTAATTTTTCAGCTGGAAAAGCTTTAGAAACTGTTTGCCCTACTTGATCTTTCCCTAAATGTGGTAATAAATCTGTAATAGTAAAAACAGGATCAGAAGCTTTTTCACCTATTACAATATTCACTACTTCTCCATTTTGCTTTACAACAACACCATGTATAGCAAGAGGACGAGCAAACCATTGATACTTCCAAATTCCACCATAATAATGTGTTTTTGCTTGAGCTACACCAACTGTTTCTAATAAAGGATTTTGTTTAAAATCTAAACGAGGACTATCCGTATGTGCTGTAACTAAATGAAAACCTTCTGCTATATCTTTTTTCCCCTTACGAATAGCAAATAAACTTTTATTATGTAATACAGCTACATATTTATCATTTTTTAAATTATCAGAAAAACCTTGAGCTTTTAATTTTTCTAAAACATACGTAATACATTCACGTTCTGTTTTATATTCTGATAAAAACTTTACATATTGCTTTGCAAAATCATGCATCATTTTTTGTTTTTTGTTATCGCATTTTTCCCAAATAGATTTTGTTTTATACTTCAAATCTTCCATAACTCACCTATATAATTGAAAGTAATAATTCTTTGATTATTTTAAATTCTTCTTCTTGTATTGTTCTTACATCAAACATAAAATATTCACGTTCAACACGCCCAACAAGAGGAGGATTAGTTTGTAAAAATCTTTCTTTTAAAACTTGTGCTGATACCAAATCTTTTTGTTTAAAATCAAGACAAACAACATAAGTAGGTAAATCATCTTCAGGAAAAGAACCACCACCCACTCGAGAATTATTTTCTTTAATCAAAATATCTACACTTGTTTTAGGCAAAGCAGAACGCAAAATTCGTGCAAGTTTTTGTGCTTTTTTATATAATTCTTCTTTTGCTATGGTCATAGCTCGTAAAGTAGGAATTTTCTGTACAGCAATAGATAAATCATAATACAAGCGTAACGTTGCTGATAAAGCTGACAACGTTAATTTATCACAACGTAATGCTCTAAGCATTTGATTTTTCTTTATCTTGTCAATGTATTCTTTTTTTCCTGCAATAATTCCTGCTTGTGGACCACCTAATACTTTATCTCCCGAAAACGTAACAATATCCACACCTGAACTAATAATTTCTTCCACAGTAGGTTCGCCACGAAGCCCATATTCTGCAAAATTTACAAGGCTTCCACTTCCTAAATCAAAGAAAACAGGAATATTATTTTTATGGGCTAATTCTGCTAAATCAGTATTGGCAACATCAGAATGAAAACCAATAATTCGATAATTAGAAGTATGAACTTTTAATATTGCTTTTGTATTAGAATTAATAACTTCTAAATAATCTTTTGCATGAGTTTTATTAGTAGTTCCAATTTCTTGCAATATTGCTCCGCTACGTTTCATAACTTCTGGTATTCTAAAACTACCACCAATTTCCACAAGTTCTCCACGCGAAACAATAACTTCTCCCCCCTCACAAAGACTACTTAACATTAAA
This sequence comes from Mailhella sp., assembly GCA_029258655.1. GTDB lineage: Bacteria > Desulfobacterota > Desulfovibrionia > Desulfovibrionales > Desulfovibrionaceae > Taurinivorans. The sequence goes on along the minus strand of JARHYD010000152.1, from coordinate 4,067 downwards.
TATACAGCAGCAGCATTATTATTAACAACCAAAGTAGCCTCTGCTCCTGTAAGTTTACAAATATCTTTTTCAACTAAAGAATGTCTACTTCCTCTTTCACCTTTTTCTAAATCAAATTCTAAATTACAATAATTTGAGGCAGCTAATGTCACAGCCTCCACAGCTTCTTGAGCTAAAACAGATCTACCTAAATTGGTATGAATAACAACACCACTTGCATTAATAACCTTTTTTATAGGTGACGATAATGCCTTATCAACATATACTTTTAATGCTTTTTCTAAGTATTCTTTTTCTAAATCTTGCTCTGTAAGCTTATTTGCTTTAATTTGTGATCGTTGTTCTTGCAAAAAAGCATTAATCGCATCACACAATAGTGCATGAGGATATAAACTATCACGAAAAAGTTGCAAACATACATCAACAGAAGGCAATAATCTGTATAAACTACTCATAACTACCCTAATAAGATAATTGTAATTTTTCTGGAAAATGTTTAAAATATTCGGAAAGTAAAAATAATGAACCACAAATAACAACAGGATTTTCTTTATCTTGTTCTGCTATAATTTGAGGAAGTATAGCAATTACTTCATCTAACGTTGCATAACATATTGTTTTATGCGTAAATAAATTTGCTAACTCCTCTTTTTTCATTGCTCTTTCATTATTTTGAATTTCTGTAATAATAATAGGTATAGATAATTTTCTTTTATTAAGATATTCTTCTATTAATTGCACCATTTTTTGTGGTTCTTTATCTTTTAAACAAGAAAAAACAAAAGCTGATGGAACAATATTTTCATATTCTAACGTATTAAGCAAACTCATTAAACTATGAACATTATGTGCCCCATCTAAGACTAAACTTGGCATACCCTTTTTAGGTTTTACTTGTTGAAAACGCCCTGGAATAAAAACATTATATAAACCTTCTGCCAAAGCTTTTGATTCAACACAACGCTTTGATATTACAGACAAAACATACCATGCAATTAAAGCAGTTTGTGCATTATCAAACTGATGTTTGCCTTTTAAACCAAGCTCATATTGCAATTTTTCATTTTCAAATAAAGGAATAATACTTGGCATTTCTTTTAAAGAAGAAAAATCATAATAAGGAATATTCAAATCCTTAGCTCTTTGACGTAAAATATTTTCAACTTCCTTTTGCTGTGGAGCAGAAATAACAGCTTTTACACCTTGTCTAATTGCATACGATTTATCTTCTGCAATAGCTTCCAATGTATCACCTAAAATATTAGTATGATCTAAAGCAATAGGTGTGAAAACAACAACATCAGCTGGAATGGCTGTTGTAGCATCACTTTTTGCCCCTAAGCCAGCCTCATATATAAGAACATCAGGCTCTGAAAACATAAAAGCCATAACAGACATAACTGTAAGTAATTCAAAATACGTTAAATCAGAAACAGCTTGTACTGCTTGCGTCGCTAAGCTTGCCCACGCAGCCTTTGGAAGCAAGCGATCATTCATTTTTATACGCTCTAGTGGCGTTACAAAATGAGGAGAAGTAAAAACACCTGCACGAAAACCATGAGCTAATGCTATGGAATGTAAAAAAGTTGAAGTTGAACCTTTTCCATTAGTACCAACCACATGGATAACGGGACAAGTTAAATGCAAACCCAATTCTTTTTTTGCCCTTTCCATACGATCCAAACCTAGATCCATATGAAACATACCAAGACAATTAAGATAGCTTTCTACATCATCATAAGATTGAAACTTACCAGATGATTGTTTACATGAGCATGGATTCATATACTTCCTATTATAATTATTTTTCTTGTTTCAAAGATACTTGCTTACGCAACCACGCATACCAATTTTCCAAACCTTGTTTTGTTCGGCATGAAACTTCAAAAACTTCAATATCTTTATTTAAAGATTTTCCAAATTTTGTTGCTCGGTCAACATCAAAGTCAACATAATCCAAAAGATCTATTTTATTAATTACCATTGCATGAGCTAATTGAAATAATCTTGGATATTTTTCTGGTTTATCATCACCTTCTGTTACACTTAAAAGAGCAATTTTTGCATCTTCACCACAATCAAATTCAACTGGACAAACCAAATTCCCTACATTTTCAATAAATAAAATATCAAGTTCAGCTAAATCAAAATCATAGATAACTTTCTTAATCATTTTACTATCTAAATGGCAGCCACCATCTGTATTAATTTGAATAGCCTTCGCTCCAGTTGCAGCAACTCGTTTTGCATCATTATCTGTTTGACAATCACCCTCAATAACCCCAATTTTAAATTCATCTCGCAAATCAGATAATGTTTTTTCTAAAAGTGCCGTTTTTCCAGAACCAGGAGAACTTATTAAATTCAATACTAAAACTTTTTTTTCTGCAAAAATATCACGCAATTCTTGCGCAATAGTATCATTTGCTTCTAAAATATTTCTTTCTATTGAAATATCCATAATACACCTCACACATCTGCTTCAATTCTATCTAAAAAAATACCCTCGCCTTTCACTATCTCAAAGTTACCTTCTTCTTGACAATGAGGACAAGGGATAAAAAAATAATTTTTTTGATCTGTTTTAAATACGTTGTTGCAAAATCGACATTTTAACTCTAGTTCTTCTTTAATAAGCTTTAACGTTGCCCCTTGAAATTCCGAATCCTTTGTTAATACATCAAAAGCAAAACTCATTGAATCCGCCACAATATTAGAAAGTACCCCATAACGTATCGTTACCGAACGCAATTTATGTACCTTGTTTTTTTTCATTTCTTGTGCTACTAATTCAAGCACATTTGTCATTAATGAAACTTCATGCATAATGTAGAATATAACAAAAGAAAAAAATTTGTCTATATAAAAAAAAATTCACATGAGGATAACTTCATGGAAAAAATCTTACAAAACCAAATCCAATTTGCATATATTCATGGATTTAATAGCAATAAAAATTCAAGATCCTTTCTTGAACTTCAACAAATTTATCCTAGTATTTATGATTTTCACTATAATTATATGCAACAAGCTGATTTTGCTATTAATGAAATAGAAAACAAACTCCGTCTTTGTCTTGCTTCCAACAGTAAAATAATTTTAATAGGTTCTTCGCTTGGAGGATATTTTGCATTATATTTTAGTCAAAAATATGCATTACCTTCTGTTGTTTTCAACCCTGTTACTTTTCCAGAAAAACAACTTGCACCTTTTCTAGGTAAAAATTATAATTTTTATACCAATGAACAATGGAACTTTACACCAAAGATATTAACTTCTTATGAAAAATACCCACTTAATACTTCTATGCTTATTGCACCTCAAATTATTCTTGGAACAAATGATACTACTATCGATCCCCATATCACAAATTCATTTTGGAAAAAATCTGCAAAAATTCTTTTAACAAAAGAAGAACATTCTATTGCTCATTATGCAGAATATAAAATTTATTTTGAATTAGCTAAAACATTTTTTAATTAATACGTTATTATCAACACATCATATTATAATAACAAACTTAAAAATATACTACATAACCCAAAAAATAAAAAATTTCTCCCAAAATACTAAAAATAAAAAAGCTTGACCTTATATTGTTTTTTATATATAAATCAACTCACGCGCTTGTAGCTCAGTCGGATAGAGCAACTGCCTTCTAAGCAGTCGGTCAGGAGTTCGAATCTCTTCAGGCGCGCCACTTTTTATCATCTTTTTTATCTTCCTTTACCTCCCCAAAAAATTTATTATAACTTATTCATTTTATTATTTTTCTATTTTCAAAATATTCTCTTTTTTACAAAAATATTTGACTTTTTCAAAATGTATAAGAATTAAACACATAAACGGAACCCCCATTGATATTTTTATTCATTATAAAGAAAATAACCAATATTGTCATAGCAGAGTAAAAGTAAACTGGTACAATAGTTTATTTAATGCTGAATTGTCAATCCAAGTGCGACACCTCTTGTAGAAAAACTTCAATTGGAGTTGTCCAATTTAAACACTTTCTAGGTCTATTATTAATGAGTTCCAATTTTTGTCGTAATTCTTCTTGTGTTACC
>JARHYD010000151.1 GCA_029258655.1 Mailhella sp. | reverse complement strand
AAAAATATTAATTTATAAATTTTATTTTTTACTTGTTTTTTTTCTTTGAATATGTCAAAAAAACGGCATGAAATCTTTGGTATTGTCTTTTTTATTCTTTTTTTATGCAAATTTTGTATTTGCAAGTGATTTTGATAGTTTTATTTTAACGTATCAAAGTGTACAACCAGTTAATAATGCTATTAATTTGGAATTAGTTTTAGATAAACCAAAGGATAATCAAATAGAAAAAGTTTTAAAAAAAGGTATTATTCTTAAATTATCTGTGAATAACTTTGTTTATGAAAAGCGGTTATTATTACCTTCAAAATTGATTTCACAGTTGGAATTAGTATATTATTTACGATATGATCCTTTAACTCGTCAGTATACAATTATGCAAGAAGCACAAACTATTGCAAGAAATATTGATGCAAATTTTTTACTTGATGTTATTATTAAAAACATAAGTATTTCTATTCCAACAAAATTAATAAAAAATAATGATTATACATTAACAACAAAAATTCAACTTAGTCAAAGTTCTAACCAACCTTATATAAAAAATAATTTATTTTTTAATTCTGATAATATTATTCAACCATTAGAAATAGTTTATGATTTTAAATATAAATAAATTTATTTGTTAGGATTGTATGTTTGGTTTTAGAAAAAAAACTCCTCCCATAAATCAACAAGAAAAAGCAAAAGAGGCTGAAATACCTTTTCTTGAAAAAGTTTCTCTTTCTGATGAATTTAATGCTAAAGTAGGAAATGTAAAAAATAAACGCTTGCTTGAGCTTTTTTTTATTATTTTTATTTCAAGTGTTGTTTTTTTTGTAACATGGGGGCAGTTAAATACTTTTGGTGCTGATTCGTGGATTTTTTTTGTATTAATAAATATTAATGCAATATTAATGCTTGTAGTGCTTTTTTTAGTAGCAAGAAATGTTATCCGTTTAATTTTAGAGCGAAAGAGAAAAGTTTTTGGGGCAAGACTTAGAACACGTCTTGTTTTAGCTTTTATTTCTGTAACATTTTTACCAATTATTTTGATGTTTTTGGCAACAAATAAAATTTTAACTACAAGTGTTAATTATTGGTTTACAACACAAGTAGAAAATTCTATGCAGGCAGCTTTAAATGTGGGACAAAGTTTTTATAGTTCTGCAACATTACGATTAAAGGCAAATGCAGAAATATTGCGAAGTAAATTATCCCAAACAAATATTGAGAAATGGGAAAATTTGATAAAAAAGAATAAAAAAGAAAATAACTTAGTTTTACTTGGTATTGTGTCAGTTACTTATCCTAATTACATTTCTTATCAAATATGGGATATTGACCCTATTTTTAATGCTAGTTGGAAACAAGTTTCTTTGTCTATTAATTTTGCAAATGCGAGTAAAAATGGTTTTGAGCCATTATTATGGGGAGATGATAAAGGAGATTTTGTTATTACAACTATTCCGTTAAAAGGGGATAAGGATTATTTTATTATTAGTGCGGAAATTATAGGAAAAGGTGTTATTAATCAGTTAGAAAAAATTTCTGATGGATTTGAAGAGTATCAAGCTTTAAAGAATTTAAAACAACCTTTAAAATTTTCTTTTTCTTTGATATTGGGGCTATTGAGTTTAATTGTTCTTTTTGCGTCTGTGTGGTTAGCTTTTAGGCTTTCACGTGAACTTATTCAACCTATTTTAGCCTTATCAAAAGGAACAAAAAAAATAGCTGAAGGTGATTGGACAACACAAGTAGAGGATAAAGGAAAAGATGAACTTGGAAATTTAGTTGACTCTTTTAATGCTATGGCAAAAGAAGTTTATACAAGCCAAGAAAAATTAAAAATGCTTAATAAGCTTATTGAAACAAAAAATGAAAATTTAACAGAAAGAAATCAATATATTGAAGCTATTTTGGAACATATTACTACTGGGGTTATTACATTAAATGAAGATGGCAGACTTATTACTATGAATAAAGCTGCCTGTGATATTTTACAAATGCGAGCAGAAAGTATATTGGGTTTGTCAGCTAGAGCTGTTTTGGGGGTAAAATATTCTAGTATTATTGATGAAATGTATGAAGAAATCAATAAAAATCCTAATAAAACATGGACAAAAGAAGTTGAAGTTATTCATAAAGGACAATATTTAAAAGTTTATATGCAAGCCGTTCCATTAAGGAATTTTATGCAAGATGTTTCTGTTGGTGTAAATAATTCTGGTTATGTTATTTATGATGAAAATCTTTTACATGGAAATCTTATTATTGTTCTTGAGGATATTACAGAATTATCACAAGAGCAAAGGCTTGCAGCATGGAAAGAGGTGGCAAAACGTATTGCCCATGAAATTAAAAACCCTTTAACACCAATTAAACTTTCTGTGGAAAGAATGGAACGGAAATTTGCCAATAAAATTGATGATCCTATTTTTCAGCAATGTACTTCATTAATTATAAAAGAGGTTAATAGAATACAATCAATGGTTGCAGATTTTTCAAGTTTTTCTGTTATGCCTAGTATTGATTTAAAAAAAGAAAATATTATACCTTTACTTTCAGAGTTATTAGAAGTTTTTAAAGTAAGCCATTCAAGAATAGAATGGATTTTACAAACAGACACAACCTTGCCAGATATTATGCTAGATAAAAAATCTATGCATAGAGCTATTTATAATATTTTGCAAAATGCTGCGGAAGCAATAATAGCTAGTAAGTTAGCTGATTATGAAGGAAAAGTTTTGGTTCATGTTTATCTTGTAGGGGTGGAAGAACCATTACTTGCTATTGATATTACTGATAATGGAAAAGAGGTAGATGAAGAAGAGCTTGCACGTATTTTTGAGCCTTATTATTCTAAAAAAGCAACAGGTACAGGGCTTGGATTAGCCATTGTCCATTCTGTTATAACGGATCATCAGGGTACAATTACTGCTCATCGCAATAATAATCAAACAACCATTAGCATACGTTTACCAATAATACGATGAATAATATACTATATACAATTAATGAACTTTCTGTTTTATTTGGCAAAAATTATGTTGTCCATGATGTAAGTTTTAATTTAGAAAAAGGAAAAATTTTTTGTCTTGTGGGGGAGTCTGGTAGTGGTAAAAGTATGACAGCTCTTTCTTTATTAAAACTTTTACCAGAACAAGCACGTTTTCAAGCAAAAACTTTTCAATTTCTTGATAAAAATATGTTAATTGCTAATGATAAAGAATTATATTCTATTCGTGGCAAAGAAATTGCAATGATTTTTCAAGAACCAATGACAAGTTTAAATCCTGTTTTTCGTGTAGGAGATCAAGTAATTGAAGTTTTGCGATACCATTTAAAGGTATCAAAAAAACAAGCTATTGAAAAATGTGAAATATTATTTGAACAAGTTGGTATTGCTAAGGAAAGAATAAAAGATTATCCTCATCAACTTTCTGGGGGAATGCGACAGCGTGTAATGATTGCTATGGCTCTTGCTTGCTCTCCTCAACTTCTTATTGCTGATGAACCAACAACAGCTCTTGATGTAACCATTCAAGGGCAAATATTACTATTATTGAAAAAACTGGTAAAGCAAAATAATATGGCAATGCTTTTTATTACCCATGATTTAGGTGTTGTGAGTGAGTTAGCAGATACTATTGGAGTAATGTATGCTGGAGAATTAGTGGAACTTGCCAATGCAAAAGAATTTTTTCAGAATCCTATTCATCCTTATTCTAAAGCATTATTATCATGTTTACCTAGTTTATATGATAATCCACAACGATTAAATGTTATTATGGGAACAGTTCCAAAACCTAGTGCAGAAAGAGTATCTTGTGCATTTATGGATCGTTGTCCATATAAGCAAGAAAAATGTAATAAGCAACAATCATTACGAAAAATAAGTGATACAAGGTCAGTACGCTGTATTTGTGTGTAATAATAAATTTAGTTAGTTGATAAAATAAGCTGTGTTTTTAAATAATTTATAATTATCAATAATAAAATATTTTATAAATAATTATAATAAGTTATAAATAGGGTAATATTATAAATTTTCATATTAGAGTGTGTTTTTAAAAGAAATACATTATCATATTATGTTAGCAATAAGAAAATACTTTGAAAAATCTTTATAAATAATGCATGAAACTAAATATAGTTATTTGTATTTGTTCATTTTTATATTGTTAATTAACTTGCATAGCTTATAAAAACTAGCTATATTTAATAAAATATTAATATGGGGTTTTTATATGTTGCGATTAGTAAAGTTTTTGATATTTGTTTTTCTCTTTTTATGTTGTTTTGAGCAAAAAGCTTTTGCAGAACAAAAATCGCAAGTAGAATTAATTCGTTATGTATATAATTCATCTTCTCCTGTTGTTGAAGATAGTATGCCTGTGGAATTTTATTTTTCTATTGATAAGAATATTTGCAAAGAAAAATATGGTGATCAAGCTTTTGAAATTTGTGGAAGAGCAAATAATGATCGTTTACCTTCTGTAAAACAAATAGAAATGACCCCAAAATATGAAGGTACATGGCGTTGGAATGATAATTTTTCTTTAACATTTTATCCAAGTAAACCTTGGCCTGCTGATACACAATTTACAGTTAAATTTGGGAATGAATCGTTACCAAAATATACGGTGATTACTAAACCTGTACAATTTAAAACACAACCTTTTAAAATATTAAATTTTGAAGGTAATTTTAAATTTGACCCTGAAAATATTAATACAAAAGTAATAAGTGGTAGTATTCGGTTTAACTATCCAGTAAAAGCAGAAACTTTGCTTTCTCGTCTTTCTGTCAATGCAAAAGAAAGTACAAATGTAACAATAGGAAAATTAACAGGTAATTTTGATAATAGATCAAAAAATTATATGTATTCTATTCCAGTAGGGGAAGTATCTAATAAACAAGAAAATGTAAAAATTCAACTTTTTTCTGGTGTACAGGCTATTTATGGTGGAAAAATAACTTCTAATTATTCATATACTGCAAAAATTCCTCCTCGTTCTGAAATTTTCAAATTTGTTGGTAGTCAGTCTGATTTGCAAGAAATGGCAGATATGTCTCGCAAGCAAACTGTTATCCTTGAATTTACTTTGCCAGTTGTACCTCAAGATGTTGCACAAAATTTATCCGCTCTTTTATTGCCAAGAAATAAGGTTTTATCTGATAATGATATGAAAAAAGAACCTTATGATTGGTGGTCATTGGCTGAAATAACAAATGATGTAAAAAAAGTAGCAAAAACTGTTAAATTAAAACTTGTAAATGCTCCAAAAGAAAAAAGTCGTTTTATTATTTTTAGTCCAGAACAAGATATTGAAGAAGGGAGATCTCTTTTTCTTACTATAAAAGCTCCGTTAGCTGGTCCTGAAAATTATCAAATAAATGATAATATACAAATATTATCTAAAGTAAAAAATCTTGGAACAAGCATAAAAATTATGCAACAAGGTTCTTTGCTTTCTTTAAGTGGTGATAAAAAGATTTCTCTTTATGCACGAAATGCAGATAAAATTCTTTATGAAGTAAGACAAATTCGTCCTGAATTATTAAATATTTTTGTTCCTTCTTTATTTTATTCAAGAATGGATAGTTATTTTGATTTTTCACAAGCAAGTATTGTAAGTAAAGGGGAATTACCTTTACATTATGAAAATCCTTCAAAAGCACAATTTTCTTCATTAGATTTAGGTCAATTTCTTAAAGATAAAAATAAAGGTATTTTTTATCTTAATGTTATGGCAGAGAAAAAAGACGGTGAAATTGTTTCGGATACCCGTTTTATTATGTTAACGGATATTGGAATAATTTTAAAAAGTAATAATAATGATATAAATTCATCAGCGTATCTTGTTTCTCTTAAAACCAATAAGCCATTAAAAGGTGTTAAATTTGAAGCCATTGGAAAAAATGGTATAGCTGTTTATACGGGAATATCTGATGAAAATGGTGTGGTTTCTTTGCCTGATTTTTCTTCATATACTAATGAAAAACAAGTTGTTGCTTTTGTTGCGTCTTATGGAGATGATTTAGCGTTTATTCCGTATGGATTATATAATACAGAAATACTTCCGCAAAATAGAGTTAATACACAAGGAAAAATGTTGTTCAATACGGGATTATATGGCTTTGCATTTAGCCAAAGAGATATTTATCGTCCCGGTGAAAAAGTCTATTTAGGTTTTATGTTAAAACAAGATTCTTTTGATAACACGCTTGTAAATAAAATGCCTTTAAATGCAGTTATTCGTTCAAGTCGTGGACAAATTTTAACAAAAAAGAAAATTCAATTAACAACAGGTGGACTTGGAGAAATTGATTATCAACTTGATATAAATGCCGAAAGTGGTATGTATGAATTTTTCTTAGAGCAAGCTGATGATGGACAGGTTATTCTTAATAAAACATTTCATGTGTCTGATTTTAAACCAGATACAATTAAAGCAACTATTGAAAATAATTTAGGTGTTAAAAAATTATGGTACACAAAAGATGAAATAGTTGATTTAGTATATAATATAACAGCTAATAATCTTTTTGGCTCACCTGCGATAAATAGTACCGTAAAAGCATCTATTAGTGCAAATCCTGTTTCTTTCCATTTTAAAGGATATGATGATTGGTCTTTTTTTGATGCAGCAAAATTAGAAAAATCAATAAAACATGATTTAGGTGTGCATGAAACAGATGAAAATGGTAAAGTGAAGATTAATATTGATAATCAGTTTTGGGGAAATCAAAGTGCTATACTTCGTTTAACTGCACAAATATATGATGCTTCTGGTAGTTCTAATGTAAAAGTTGATAGTTCTTTAATTGTTTCTCCTTTAAAAGCTGTACTTGGTTATACTACAACTAGTAATTTACAATTTTTAACAAAAGGTGAAAAAGCAAAAATTTCTCTTATAGCTCTTGATGCAATGGAAAAGAAAGTTGCATTAGGAAAAGTAAATGTGGAATTATATCATGTTGATAGAGTTAAAACATTGATAAAAGATTCTAATGGGCAATATCGTTATACACAAATGCCTAAGGAAAAATTATTGTCTAAAGAAGAGATAACCCTTGCAGATTCGATACAAGATTTTGATTTAACTACTGATAATATTGGTGAGAAAGTTCTTGTATTTAAAGATAATGAAGAAAGAGTATTGCAACGTATAACATATAATGTGGTAGGCGATAGTCAAGTTCAATTTGATACCTATAATAAAGCTAATTTACAAGCATACTTAGATAAAAAAGAATATAAAGAAGGTGATAGTATTAAAGTTGCAATGAAACTTCCTTATGAGGGAGCTGGGCTTATTACTATTGAACGCGAAAAAGTGTATACACAAAAATGGTTTACTGCTGATAAAGGGGATAGTGTAGAAGAAATCGAAATTCCAAAAGGTTTAGAAGGCAAAGCATATATCAATGTTCTTTATTTTAGAAATATTGAAGATGAAGATATTTTTACAGAACCTTGTGTAAGTGTTGTTTTACCATTTACAGCGGATATTTCTAAACGAAAACTTGCTGTTGATGTAAAAATAGGTGATGGAAGTGAAAATTTCATTGCAAAACCAGGAAAAGATTTTTCTGTTACTGTTACAAGTAAAGAAAGAGCAAAAGCTATTGTTTATGCTGTTGATGAGGGGATTTTGCAACTTACCCAATATAATGCACCAAAACCATTGTATGAATTACTATTAGATAGAGCGTTAGAAGTTCATACATACCAATATTTAGAATTGCTTATGCCAGAATTTACGTTAGTGCAAAAGCATTTAGCAAAGTTTGGTGGTGGTTTTAGATTAGAAAATGCTATGGCAAAAGCAATGGATAGTGCAAGTAATCCTTTTAAAGTTAAAGATCATAAACCAGCAGTATTTTGGTCTGGTATTGTAGATATTGATGAAAAGGGTAAAGTAATTAATATTCCTGTACCTGATACTTTTAATGGAAATTTGCGAGTTTTTGTGCTTGCAAGTTCTGAAAGTGCTGTGAATATGGTAGAAAAAGATGTTTTATGTCAATCAGATGTTATTATTCAATCTGTTATGCCTCAATTTGTTTCTCCACATGATGTGTTTGATGTAAGCGTATTTTTAACAGATATGCGTAAAGATAAAAGTAATCCAAACGTTAAGCTTGTAGCAGAATTTCCACAAACTTTTGAACTTTTATCTGAAAAAATTCAAGATATTACACTTGATTCTAAAAAGCAAAATATTGTCCATTATAAAGTGAAAGTAAAAGATATTAATGAAGGTCTTGGCGAACAGCATATAAAATTCATTTTAATAGATGATAATTTGCCAGAGCATATTATTATGCCTGCTGCAATATCTGTTCGTCCTGCTTCAAGTCGATATACAACTGTCCAAATAGGTCAATTAGAAAAGGTAGGAAATGAATATCAAGCAAATATAACATTATCACGTAATCTTTATCCACAATTTGCAGAAATTTCCACAACTATATCTGCATTGCCACTTCCTTATGTACATAGTTTATTGTTGCGTATGGAAAATGCTTTTTATCCTTGTTCTAATGAAATAGTAGCAAAAGCAATGGTTAAATTATTAGTTTTTGATAATACGGAATTTGCTCCTATTGGTAATGAATTTACTAAAGAAAATATGAAAAAAGCTCTTGTTGAAACAATAGAAATGCTTTCTCGCAGAGTAACCAATAATGATAGCCTATATTATCGTTATAATGGATATGGAAGTTTAAGTCTTTATGAGCAAGTCTTTATTGCAGATTTTCTTACAATGGCAAAGGAAAGTGGTATTGGAGTTCCTGATTATCTTTTCCATAATACATTAAATAATTTAGAGCAAAAACTTTCAAGATTGCCAAATTCTTTAGAAGAAGCAAGAGTTTTTGCTTATGGTGCGTATGTATTAACACGTAATGGAATAATTACTTCTTCTATTATGGCAAATTTAAGCACATATTTAATGGATAATCATCAAGGTTGGGAAAAAGATATAGTAGCAAGTTTAATGGCTGGTTCTATGAAGCTTATGATGCAAGATGAATTAGCAGAAAAACTTATTAGTAGTTATATGCCAAATACATTAAAGGCTTGGAAATATTCTTATGAATTTGATGGGTTAGCAGAAAGAGCCATGTATTTAACTTTGCTTGTTAACACTTTTCCAGAAAAATTAAATCAAGAAAAAGCACAAAGTCTTTTACAAGATATGAATACGTTGTTTGCAAAACCACATTCTTTAATCACAGATTCTTTTGCAGCTAGAGCAATGATTTTGTATAGTAAAAAAGCAACAAATAAAAATGCAAATTATCACATAGCGTTTGTTGATACAGCAAATAATGCTTTACAAAAAGGTATTGAAAAAGTAAAAAATAGTACTTTATTAGCTGAAATGATAAAAGATGAACATACTATTGCAAATCTTTCTTCTTCTGTAAAGTTTACAGCAAGTATTCCTGCTTATTACCAAATTACTACAATAGGTTATGATAAAGATAGAAAGGAAGTAGCAGACCAACGTATTAATATTAGTCGTGAATTTAGAGATGTAGATGGATATGAAATAAAAGATTTTCATCTTGGTGATGAAGTTGTTGTTGTAATAAAAGCACAATCTCGTGTGGGTGATATTGATAATGTTATTATTACAGATATATTGCCTGCTGGTTTTGAATTTATGCCTTTAAAACAAAATACAGCAATGTATATTAGAACTAATCAAGGTAAAAGCAATCAAGATGTATTACAAGAAGAATGGGATATGAATGTAGATTTTGCAACGGCTCAAGAAGATAGACTTATTTTATTTGCAAATTTATCAGAACAAGAAAGTGTTTTCCGTTATAAAGTACGGGTTGCAAATAAAGGTGAGTTTGTTCTTCCTGATTTAACAGCAGAACAAGTTACAGATCCTCTTGTATATGGTAGTGATGATACGGCAAAACAAAAGAAAATAAATGTACAATAAGCTAGTAATTGTTTTATAGGTTAAAATAGGGTGTGTTTTCAAATTATTTATAATTCTTTTAACATATTAGACTTATTAGACTTATAAAACAAAAAATATTTTCATAAAGTCACTGACCTAATAAGTTTCACTCTCTGGAAGCGACTTGCTGAAAGAGTGTGAAACTGGGGGGCATTGCTAGGGGGATTGAGGGAAATCATTTCGCTTTAGCCGTTACGACAAAGGAAGTTACGGATAAAGACAGTGTAACCTCTAAAGAAAAAAATAAAATAAGATTAATTTAGAAACACACCCTAACTAAAGGATAAAAAAAGAGGAAAGTTTTTTCCTCTTATTGGTCTTAATAGTATAGCAAAATAGTCTTGTTTTTTATGTTGTTAAATTAATATATTGGATAATAAGAAAGAAAATTTTTATAAACAAGTTAATAAGTAATTGAAATTGGAACTATTGTGTAAAGTTGGTATGGTTATGAATATAAAGAAAAAATTTTTTATAGCAGTAATACTACCAATTTTTATTTTTCTTTTAAGTATAGTGCTAAGTACTAAACCTTCTTTATATAAAGAAAATGATTTTTCATGGGTAATTAGTGATAGACATGGTGAAGTGCTTTGGCTTAGCCTAAGTGCTGATGAAAAATATTGTTTTTTTGTACCATATCATAATATTTCAAAAGAAGTTATAAAAGCAACGTTATTGTATGAAGATAGAGATTTTTATTCGCATTTTGGGGTAAATTTTTTTTCACTTTTTCGTGCTATGTATAGTATGGCAAAAGGAGAACGGCGTTTAGGTGCTTCTACAATTACTATGCAACTAGTGCGATTAGTGGAAAAACAAGATACAAGTAATATCTTAGGAAAATTATATCAAATTTGGCGTGCTTTTATTTATGAATATCATTATTCTAAAAATGATCTTTTAGAAGCGTATTTAAATCTTGCTCCATACGGAGCAAACATTGAAGGTATAGGTGCAGCGTCTTATGTTTGGTTTCATAAAAGACCACATAGTTTAAATGTTGCAGAAAGTATCGCTCTTGTTACTATTCCGCAAAATCCTGTAACACGGAATCCATTGAAGAAAAATAATCAAGCATGGAAAAAAGCAAGAGAACGTTTGCAAAATCTTTGGAATAAAAAATATCCCCATGAATTTAATGTCTTTTATAATAATTATGTATTAAAGTTATATTCACCACAAGATTTACCTTTAGAAATTCCTCATGCTGTAATGGAAATTTATCAAGAACGGGAACAATATTATTCTCGCATAGGAAAAGACAAAACATTAAAAAATGAAATAAAAACAACATTTGATTTAGCTATTCAAAAAGAATTAGAACATATTGTTACTAACTATTTAGCTGAAAAAAGAATGTATGGTATTGAAAATGCGGCAATGTTATTAGCAAATTGGCAAACAGGAGAAATTATAAGTCTTATAGGGTCAGGGGATTTTTATAATAAAAAAATAAGTGGTCAAATAGATGGAACAAATATACGAAGATCTCCGGGATCTACCTTAAAACCTTTTATTTATGCATTAAGTTTGGAGCAAGGACTTATTCATTCAAAAAGTATTTTATTAGATACAAAAAAAAGTTTTGCTGGATATGAGCCAGAAAATTCTGATGGAGATTTTCAAGGTCCAATACCAGCAGATAATGCTTTGCATTTTAGTAGAAATATTCCTGCGATTTATTTGGCTAATAAAATTCATCACCCTGATTTATTTGATTTTTTAAAAAATGCTCATGTCAATTTTTTAAAAACAAAAAAACATTATGGTTTAGCTCTTGTTTTAGGTGGTGCAGAAATAACATTGCGTGAGTTAGCAAATCTTTATGCAGCGTTGCCTAATAATGGAATATTTCGTCAATTAACATATTATACAGGAGAAAATTTACCTATAAAAAAAATTCTTAGTCCAGAAGCAAGTTATATTACATTAAAAATGATTGAAACAAAATCACCTTTTCCATTTAGTACAGTACGTTCTTCATGGAAAACAGGTACTTCAAATGGTATGAGAGATGCTCTTTGTGCTGGAATTATTGGTCCTTATGTTTTGATTACGTGGATAGGAAATTTTGATACAAGCCCTAATCCTAATTTTATAGGAGCAAAAGCTGCATTACCACTTTATTTTTTACTTGCAGAGAAATTACAGGAAATAGTGGGTGGTTTAGAAAAGATACAGTATACAGCAAAAGGATTAAATGTAAAAAAAATACCAGTATGTCAAGCAACGGGAGATACAGATATTTCACTTTGTCCAGATATGATTAAAGATATGGCGTATTTTATTCCTGGTGTTTCACCAATAAAAAATACTGGTGTATTGCGAGAAATTTTAGTTAATAAACAAACTGGATTACGAGAATGTAAAGAAATAGCAGGAGTTACAGAAAAACAGATTTATGAATTTTGGCCAGTAGAGTTACAAAAACTTTTCGAAAAAGCGGGTATTTATAAAAAGAAAATTCCACCTTATGCATTACATTGCTTAGATGAACATATTGCATTATTAGGAAAAAATCCTAAAATAGAATCTCCTGTAAAGGGAATTATTTATCAACAAGATAAAAATTTTTCACAAGAAATTGCATTAATAGCTGATTTAGAGGCAGATACAAATATAGTACATTGGTTTATTAATACAACATATTTAGGATCATCTGAAAAAAATATACCATTTTATATTAAACCTCGAGCAGGGGAACATACAATTTATGCTGTTGATGATTTTGGCAGATCTGCACGTATAACTATACAAGTAGAAATGCTTCCCTAGTATATTTATTGCTAGGTTATGTTTTCAAATTATTTGCAATTACTAGGAAGTTTTTTGAGAAGTTATAAAATTGTTTTGTACGCTAAATAATTAGAGAAATTTTTTTATTCATTTTTATTTTAAAAAAAATTATGATTAAGTAATAATTGTTACTAATTAGCTAATTTAATAGTGTTAAATGGCTTTAATTTTGATTAATATTAATAATAACTAGCTAATAATAAAGACTTAAATTTTTATAGAGGAGTTTGACTTTTTACCATACTAGGCTATAAAAATACGCATGAGATGAAACTATTGTTTCAGGGAATACGGTGTAAATCCGTAGCGGGACCCGCCGCTGTAACTTGGATATTTTTTACAAAAACCACTGATAATTTCGGGAAGGTGTAAAAAATAGATGAAGAGGAGCCAGAAGACCGATCTCATTGTCCACATACAGGGAAATCTTTCGGGAAACAGAGATTTTTCGCGATCATCTTTTCCTGTATGCTTTTAATATGCAGGTTTTTTTATTTAAATCCTCGTATGATTTTATTTTTTGAGAGATAAAAATGCAAAAATGTATTTCAAACATTATTAAACGCGATGGAAAAAGCGAAGTTTATAATGAAGAAAAAATTCAATCAGCTATTTTTAAGGCTGCAAAGTCTGTTGGCGGAATAGATACAGAGAGAGCAAAATATTTAGCAAGTTTAGTTTGTTCTTATATACTTGAAAACGGTATTGGAAGTCTTGTAAAAACAGAAAATGGAATGGAATATTATGAAGTAGCTATTGAAGATGTACAAGATACTGTGGAAAAAGTCTTAATAGAAAATCAACACGCAAGAACAGCTAAGGCGTATATTCTTTATAGAAAACAAAGAAGTGATGTGCGTGATGCTTCTGGTGCTTTGATGAAGTTAATGAAAGAATTGACTTTTTCAGATAGTAAAAATTGTGAGATTAAACGCGAAAATGCTAATATTGACGGCAATTCCACTATGGGAACTATGTTAAAATATGGTAGTGAAATTGCAAAAGATTTTAATAAAAAGTTTTTAATTAAGCCTGACCACGTACAAGCATACGAATCTGGTATTATTCATATTCACGACATGGAATTTTATGCATTAACAATAAATTGTATGCAAATTGATGTTGGTAAATTATTAAATTCTGGTTTTAATACAGGGCATGGGGCTTTGCGTTCTCCAAGTACTATTGGAGCAGCAGCAACACTTGTTTGTATCATTATACAAAGTAATCAAAATGAGATGTTTGGTGGGCAATCTGTGCCAACATTAGATTTTAGTCTTGCTCCTTATGTTGCACGCTCTTATATTAAAAATATTTTACTTTATTTAGAGGCAATGATTGGTGATACAGCTTTGATTGATGAAGTAAAAGCAGCATTAAAAGAATATAATAAAACACATACACATCTTATGAATAATGAAGTAAGAGCATATCTTATCGCATTATTACAAGAAAAAACACAAAAATTTGGTTATACCCTTGATGCAGAAAAAGCTTTAGAATTTGCTTATAACCGTACGGATAAAGATACATATCAAGCAATGGAAGCTCTTGTACACAATCTTTGCACTCTTAATTCTCGTGCTGGTAGTCAAGTTCCATTTTCTTCTTTAAATACAGGAATGGATACAAGTGAAGAAGGTAGAATGGTAACAAAAAATCTTTTTCTTGCCACAGAGGCAGGGCTTGGTAATGGTGAAACACCTATTTTCCCTATTTCTATTTTTACTATGAAAAAAGGGGTTAATAGAAAAGGTGATCCTAATTATGATTTATTCCGTTTAGCTTGTCGTTGTTCTGCAAAACGTCTTTTTCCTAATTTTAATAATTTAGATTCTACGTTTAATGAGCCATATTATAAAGAAGGACGTCCAGAAACAATTTGTGCTGTTATGGGTTGCCGTACACGTGTGTTAGGAAATGATTATGATCCTTCTCGTTCTATTACACCAGGACGAGGTAATTTATCTTTTACTACTGTTAATTTGCCTTATCTTGCTTTGCTAACAAAGGAAGAAAATCCTAATGTAACAGGACAAGATCTTTTTCAAGCTTTTATGAAAATTATAGATCATTATATTAGTCTTGTTTTTGAACAATTACTTGATCGATTTGAAATTCAAGCTAAAAGAAAAGCAAAAAATTATCCTTTTCTTATGGGACAAGGTATTCATATAGATAGTGAAAAATTACATCCAGATGATGAAATTCGTGAAGTTATTAAACATGGAACATTATCTATTGGTTTTATAGGATTAGCAGAATGTTTAGTGGCTTTATTTGGAAAACATCATGGTGAAGATAAGGTTCTTAATGAAATTGGAGTAAGTATTATTAAATATTTTTACGATCGTTGTAAAGAACAAACAAAAAAAACTGGTTTGAATTTTAGCTTAATTGCAAGTCCAGCTGAAGGTTGCTCTGGTCGTTTGTTGCGTATTACTCGAGGTAGATTTGGGATTCTTAAAGGTATAACTGATCGAGATTATTTTACTAATTCTTTTCATGTTCCTGTTTTTTATCCTATTCGTGCTTGGGATAAAATTCAAATTGAATCACAATATCATCAATACTGCTTAGCAGGTGCAATTAGTTATATTGAGGTTGCAGAAGATTTATCTGCAAATATTGATGCTTTTGAAACTATTGTAAGTGCTATGGCAGATTCAAATATGGGATATTTTTCCATTAATCACCCTGTTGATCGTGACCCTGTTTGTGGTTATGTGGGAATTATAGGAGATACTTGTCCTCGTTGTGGACGACATGATGGAGAAGGTTTGCCTTTATCTGTATTAAAAAAGGTAAAAGGGTATAGTCCTGATCCAAAATATGCTCGTGTTCATGTAAATTTGCAAGAAGAAATGGACACATTACCTAATAAATAAAGGAGAATAAATAATGCAAGAACAAATTGCTACTGAAGAACGTATTGGTGAAGGAGTTTCTTTTTCAAGAATACGTCGTATTACTGGATATTTAGTTGGTGATATGGATAGATGGAATGATGCAAAACGTGCAGAAGAAGCTGATCGTGTTAAGCACTTTACTGATAAAGAATGCTCATGCAGACATTAGGATTTGATTTATCTACTGATGAAATACAACTTCTAAAAAATACAACAGTTCAGCTTGCAGGGTATCAGCATGAAAGTGTTGTTGATGGTCCAGGAGTGCGAACTGTTGTTTTTTTTCAAGGCTGTGATTTTCATTGTAAAGGGTGTCATAATAAAACAACCCATGATAAAAAAGCAGGAAAAACTGTAACAGCCTTAGAAGTTTATCAAGAAATATATGAAAGTAAACTCGCAAGTGGTGTTACTTTTTCTGGTGGCGAACCATTTTTGCAAGAGCAAGCTCTTTGTGTATTAGCAAAAGTTTGTAAAGCAAAAGGACGACATATTACTATTTATACAGGACATGAAGTAGATGAATTACTTGCTGTTACTGAACAAAAGAAAAAAATTCGGCAAGAAATTTTAATGTACGCAGATCTAGTTATTACAGGACGTTTTGTGGTAGAATTAAAAACAGTAGAAAAACCTTTTGTGGGTAGTTCTAATCAAGAATTATATGAATTAGCTATTAATAATCCTTGGAAAGATATTTTATAATTTTTTTTGTGGGGGAAATGATTTCCCCCACCCCCCCTCAATAACCAAAAACTCTCTTTGAAAATATTCAAAGAGAGTTTTTGGTTTAAATTAGGGTATGTTTTCAAATTAGTTATACTTACTTTAACAAATTAAGATTGTAAAACAAAGTATCTTTAAAAGTTACTGATTTAAAAAGTTTCACTCTCTGGAAGTGAGGAGCAAAGCGATTTATTGAAAGAGTGTAATATTAGGAGGTATTGTATAAAACAAGAAAAAGCTATTTATATGAATAATATGTAATATTATAATAAATTATCAGTGTAGCAACATTGTACATCTATAATTTTGTAAAAAATAAATAATTATTCTTAGTTATAGCATAGATTATATATCTGCTTCGGTAGGCATTGGAATAATAATAGAGTCTAATAAGTGATGCATAAAAATTGAATGAGTAAAAAGGTGAGAAGTTATGGTATTTTTTTCATTAATATCATTGATTAATATCCATGTATTTATTGGAATATTATTATATATTTTAGGACAAATTTTTTGGGTTAGGTCATATGTTTCAAGATCAAAACTTAATCCAGAAGGTTTATAATTATCTTTTATTATTCCTATATTATCACATAGTTGATTAATTTTTTCTTTGTTTTGTGTAGGAATATAATAAGAAATAAACCAATCATTATCTTTAAATAAAGAATAAATATTTTCTAAAGATGATGTTTCAACAATACATTTCTTTTTAAATTGATATATATTATTTATTTTTTCTAAGTAGTAAAGTATGTTTTTTGCATTTTTTTTATTGACATTTTTAATGTCTAACCAAATTTTTTTGTATTGCCAATTTTTCATTTGCTGTAAAAATTTTTCAAGTGATAATTTATTATTTATTTCATCATGACCAATAAAAAGTTTTTTTTGAGTTTCGTCAAATATAAGATCAATTTCTATTCCATCAAAGCCACAATGTTCTGCAATACGTAATTTTTCTAAAGAGTTTACTCTATGTAATAGTATGTTTTTATTAGTAATTTTTTTCAGTCTTTTAATTTTTTTTTCTGTTTCATACCAAGTTAAATTATCTACTGAATACTGTCCATAGCGTATAAGAGTTTCATGTTTTGTATTATGAGTGATATGATTTAAATCCCCTTGTCCTGATTCTATAAAAGATATTAAATCATAAATTTTATCATTTGTTATATAGCGATGAGAAATATTTTGTAATGTTTCTAGTATATTAGGGTATTCATTTTTAAAAGTATTTGTACTCCATATAAAAAGAGGAATTGCAAAAATATTGTAATGTAGTTCATGTGATGAATCATGGTAATATGGAATTATAGTACTTTCACCATGATCACTTAAATAAATTAAAATTGTTTTTTGATTATTAGGAATATTTTTAATTAATTCTGATAGGAAGTAATCAGTATATGCTATACTATGATCGTATGCATTAATTCGTGAAAGTTTTTCTATATCACTATTTCCCCAGTAGTTTGTACCATAGTTTTCAAGATGAGGGGTAAAGGAGTTAGGATATCTATGATGGTATGCTCCATGACTTCCTTGTAAATGTATAATGATAAATTTACCTGTATTATTTTGTTGAGTATTTTTTTTATTAATTGCATTTTTAATATGTGGTAATAGTATGGTATCATATTGGGTTTGATTTAATTCTGTGCTTCTAGAGAAATATATATTTTGAGCTTCTAAAGCAAATTGAGTAAAGTTAGTTGTATAAATACCTTGTTTTTCTTGATTAGAAATCCACCATGTTTCATAACCTTTACTTGCAAGTTTATTAATAATTGTAGTAGAATTTGATAAATTACCCAAGTTAGTTTGATTTAATTCACTTAATATATAAGGAATTGTTAAATCTGTATGGCTATGGCAAGAAAATGCATTTTCAAATAAAATAATATTGCCTTTTTGAATTTCTTGATTAAGCCATGGGGTTGTATTTCTATAATATCCATAAGCACTCATATGTGATTTAGTAGCAGATTCTCCAATAACTAGAATTATATTCATATCTTTTGCTATATTAGAGAATTTTAATTGTGGTTTTATTCTATTATTTAATGTTTCTTTATAATTTTTATTTAATAAAAATAAATCATAGAGTCGATGTGTTATAATTAATGTATCTTGTTTTATTAAAAATAAAATTGGAATAATAAGAAATAATAATAAAGCATATTTTATTAGTACATATTTATTAAATAATTTATCAATAAGATTAATATATTTTTTAGGAAATAGAAATGGAATAAAAATAATAAAAATAATTACAATAGAGTATAAAAATGCTTTCCAGTCAAGAAAACTTGTTGTATTTTCAAATAGTTCTTTGAAATTAGTTTGCATTATTCCTAATAATTGTTCATATCCAAATTCACCAAAATTTGTAAAATAGTTTAATAGACAACCTAAATATATTGCAAGAAAAATTAAGCCGATAGAATAAATAATGGATAATGCTTTTCCTATTTTATTTTGAGGGATAATGAATGTAACTGTCATTAATATAGCAGCAAGTAATAAGGTAAATTCTTTGTATGGTTTGACGAAACAGAATGTTTCAATTTCATACCATAAAAAAATTGCAATCATTGTTGAGAATTGTAATTTTGTTGATTTTTTTATAATAAGAGATAGCCCAATACAAAATAGAAAGAATGGTATTACTTTACTCATATATTTTCCAACTATTAATAAATATATAATATGAAAGTTGCTACCTTATATATATATATATTGTCAATTAAATTTTTATATAGTAAGTATTATTAGACTAGGTGTGTTTTTAATAAAATGAGTTAGATATTGTTTTATAAAGCGAATTATAAGAAAAATTGAAAATAAATTAATAAGTATGGGGGAACTTAATTTATACTTATTTTAATAAATTAATATTGTAAAAATTCAGAAATACCCTCTAAAAGAGTGTTTCCAAATTAGTTATAATTAAGTTTTATTTTTTAATTAATGAAAATCAAAAAATTTCAATGTAGTAGTGCTAGAAAATATTTATATTCAATATACAAAATAAATAACTTTTTTTAAGAAAAAAGACTTTTATTAATATGTTAAAATAGGTAAGTTTATTAAAATTTATATTTCAATAAACTTACCTAATTGAGGGGGCTTGGGGGAAATCATTTCCCCCAAAGAAAAAAATAAAATAATTAATTTAGAAAAACACTCTAATAACGTTAAAAATTTATTATAGTGTACTATATGAGAACTACTCTCAAAAATAAGAAGAAAATTCTTTTTATAAAAATTTTCTTACTTGCTTTTGCTTGAGGGTCGAAAAAGATTATGTTATAGATATTTTTTTCAAATAATAATACTGGATTATTAGGAGTATAAATATATGGCAGATTTTGAAGTTGTTATTGGTCTTGAAGTCCATGTGCATTTAGATACAGAAAGTAAGCTTTTTTGTTCTTGTCCAAATTCGTTTGGAGATGCACCTAATAGTAATGTATGTGAAGTATGTTCTGGTATGCCGGGTGTTTTACCTGTGCTTAATAAGAAAGCTGTGGAATATGCAACAAGAACAGCTTTAGCTATTAATGCAACTATTAATCAAAAATCTATTTTTGCTCGTAAAAATTATTTTTATCCTGATATGCCAAAGGATTATCAAATTTCACAATATGATTTACCTTTGTGTGAACATGGATATTTAGATATTACTGTAAATAATGAAAAAAAACGTATAGGTATTACGCGTATCCATTTAGAAGATGATGCAGGTAAAAATATTCATTCAACAACAGAAAATCAAAGTTTTGTTGATTTAAATAGAGCAGGAACACCACTTATTGAAATTGTAAGTGAGCCTGATATGCGTAGTGCAGAAGAAGCTGTTGCTTATCTTAAAGCTTTGCACGCAATCGTTGTTAATCTTGGTGTTACTAATGGAAATATGGAAGAAGGAAGTTTTCGTTGTGATGCAAACGTTTCAATTCGTCCACGTGGGCAAAAAGAATTTGGTACAAGAACGGAACTTAAAAATTTAAATTCTTTCCGTCATGTGCAAAAAGCTATTGAGTATGAAATTGGCCGTCAAGAAGATGTTATTTTAGATGGTGGTAAAGTTCGTCAAGAAACACGTTTATATGATAGTGTAAAAAATATAACACTTGCAATGCGTAGTAAGGAAGATGCAGAAGATTATCGTTATTTTCCTGATCCAGATTTACTCCCTGTGTGCATAAGTGATGAAGAATTGGCTTTATGGAAATCACAAATGCCAGAACTTCCTGCTGAAAGAAAAACGCGTTTTCAACGTGAATGGCAAATAGCAGAGTCAGAGTCAGAACTTATTGCATTTGATCCATATTTGACACAATTACTTGAAAAATCAGTTAAAATTTATAATGAACCAAAGAAAATAGCAAATCTTATTTTAGGTCCATTACTTCGTGAAATGAATCAGCGTATTGCTGAGGGACAAGATGGAAAACTTGCTATTCAACCAGAAGCTTTGGCAGAGTTAGTAAAAATTATTGATAATGGTTTGATTAGCTTTAAAATAGCAACAGATATTTTCCCAGATCTTGTTAATGGGGGAGTAATGCCTGAAGCATTAGTTAAAGAACGTGGACTTGTGCAAGTTTCTGATACTGGGGCAATAGAGGAAGCTGTTTTAAAGGTTATTCATGCAAATCCAACAGAAGTGGAAGCTTTTAAAGGTGGAAAAACAAAGCTTATGGGCTTTTTTGTTGGACAAATTATGAGAGAAATGAAAGGAAAAGCAAATCCTGCTGTTGTTAATGAACTTTTAATGAAACATCTCTCAAACTAAAAGGTTTTTTGTCGTGTCATTAGATTTAAATAATGGAAATAATGTTGTTTTAGAAACTGATAAAAAAAATACTTCGAATAACGAAGAAAATAATAAAGATAATAAAAAAAATACACAAAAGAAAAGTAAAATAAAACGTTTTATAAAAACAATAACGTTTTTATTTACTTTTGGCGTACTTGGTAGTGTTGTATTAGGTTTTGCTTTATATTATTGGGCTATTAATGATTTACCAAGTTTTAGTAAAATTGCAGATTATAAACCTGCACAAGTTACAACTGTTTTAGCTCGTGATGGGAGTTTGATTGGTCAATTTTACCGTGAAAAGCGTTATGTTATTGGCATGAATGAAATGACAAAACATCTTCCATTAGCTTTTTTAGCTGTTGAAGATTCTGCTTTTTATGAACATCCAGGCGTAAATGTTAAGGCGATTTTTCGTGCTTTTATAGCCAATTTACATTCTGGTAGTATTTCTCAAGGGGGAAGTACTATTACTCAGCAAGTAGTTAAGCGTTTAATGCTTACTCCTGAAAAAAGTTATGAACGTAAATTAAAAGAAGCAATTCTTGCTTATCGTCTTGAAAAGCAATTATCAAAAGATGATATTTTAACTATTTATTTAAATCAGATTTTTTTAGGTAATAATGCTTATGGGGTTGAAGCAGCGGCACGTACCTATTTTGGTAAACACGCTAATGAATTAACTATTGCGGAATGTGCTATGATAGCAGGTTTGCCACAATCACCATCTGCTAATAATCCTTTTCGTCATCCTGAAAATGCAAAAAAAAGACAAGAACACGTTTTGCGTCGTATGCGTGATTTAGGGTGGATTACAGATCAAGAATTTGATCAGGCTTTTTATCAAAAACTTGAATATAAAACCATGCCTACTTTTATGGGCAGAGAAGGTGGCTGGTATTTAGAAGAAGTAAGACGACAATTAATCGAATTTTTTACAGAAGAAAAATCAGCAGAACTTGGCTTTGATTATGGTTTATATGGTGAAGATGTTGTGTATGAACAGGGTTTAACTGTTTATACTTCTATGGATCCTGTCCAACAATTAGCAGCTGATGCTGCTTTGCGTAAAGGTTTGCTTGAAGCATCTAAAAGACATGGCTTTGAAGGAGCAATAGAAAATATTCCTCTTGATACCGTAGAAAATTATTTTAAACAAAATCCTTTTAATCTTGAAAAATTAAAAAAGGGCGAATGGCAAAAAGCTGTTGTTCTTGATGTTGCAACAAATGGTGCAATAGTTAAACTGGGAGATTATAAGGGCTTTGTTTCTGTTTCTACTATGGGTTGGGCTAGAAAACCAAATCCTGCTTATAATGGTCGTTATTTAGCAGATTCTATTAAAGATGCTCATAAAGTTTTACAGCTTGGTGATGTTATTTGGGTTTCTTTAAAATTACCAACAGATAGAGAAGCAAAAAGAATACAAGCAAATAATCCTTATCAGTTAGCATTAACACAAGCAGAATTAACTGTAACTAATACTATTCCTTTGGCTTTAGAGCAGATTCCTAAAGTGCAAGGCGCTATGGTTTCTATGGAGCCTAAAACAGGTGATGTTGTTGCCATTGTTGGTGGATATGAATTTTCGTATGGTGAAGAGGAATTTAATAGAGCAACTCAAGCAAAAAGACAACCAGGTTCTGTTTTTAAACCCTTTGTATATTCTGCTGCATTAGATGCTGGATTTACGGCTGGTTCTATGACATTAGATGCTCCTATTATGATTATAGATACTAATGCAGCAAATGTTTGGAGACCACAAAATTATGGTGGTGGTTTTGATGGACCTTTACGATTTAATCGTGCTTTAGCTCGTTCACGAAATTTATCTACTATTAGAATTGCCCAAGAAATTGGTATGGACGCAGTTTTAAATAGAGCAAGAGATATGAAGCTTGGAAAGGATTTTCCATTACCTACGTTAGCTGTAAGTTTAGGTGCATTAGAGCTTATTCCTCTTGATGTTGCTTGCTCTTATAGTGCATTTGCTAATTTAGGTAAAAGACCTGAACCTCGTTTTGTGCAAAAAATTGTTGGTCCTTACGGCAATACTCTTTATGAGCAAGAACCACGTTCGGAAGAAGTTATCTCACCAGAAAATGCTTATATTATGGCTAAGTTACTACAAGGTGTTGTACAATATGGTACAGCATCAAAATTAAAATATCTTGGAAGACCGTTAGCAGGAAAAACTGGTACAACAAATAATGAAGTAGATGCATGGTTTGTTGGATTTACTCCTGAGCTTGTTACAGCTACATATATAGGATATGATCAAATAGAATCTTTAGGCAGAGGGGAAACTGGTACAGGTGCTGCTCTTCCTATTTATCAATATTATGCTGATAAGGTTTTGAATTTATATCCACCAACTGATTTTGAAAGACCTCCTAATATTTATTTCAAAGTTGTTGATGGAATATCTTTACCATTTAAGGTAGGAACATCAGTAGAAAATAGTATTAATGCTGTACAAGTAGATAATGTAACAGGATCTCATTCTGCTGAAGAACTTTTAATGCAAGATTTTAATTTTGAATAACAAAAAAGGGAAGGGGGATACCCTTTTCTTTTTACCCGTCGGTTCCAGCATGGTGGTTGGTGCCATTCCCCAAGACGGGTTTTTTTATATGAGGATATTATGGATAAATTAGAAAAAGAAGTTTTACAGGTAAGTAAAGAAATTGCAGTAAAATTTATAGAGGTACAACGTATTTCTCATTCAAGTTTTTCTGAAATTTTTCCTAATGTTTATAAAGTGGTGCTAGATACTGTTTTACAGGGACATAAGGCTTTTGAAGAAAATAATAAGAAAAAGTAAATTATAATACAATACTAGGGAAAATTTTAAAAGTTTTCCCTTATTTTGTATGTGGAATAATTAATGATTAAAGAATTTTTATTAAATAATCTTAGTTCAATTCATACAACAGAAAAAGGAATGGAGAGAATTAAACGAAATTTATTTTTAAAAGACCATGTAATTGAATTTTGTATTGAAAAAATAAAAGATAAAGATTGTTTTTGTACTCAAAAAGGAAAAAATTTTTATTGTAAAAATGGAAAAATAATCATAACTATTCATTCTAAAAGTTTTACTATTATAACAGCACATAATGGTGGCAAATAAATATACGTTAGTTAGCATATTATTAAATTTTGAAAAGAAGAGAAAAATATGAGTGAACATAGTAAAAAAGTTTCAAAAATGTTTAGTGATATTACTAAAAAATATGATTTATTAAATCATGTACTAAGTTTAGGTATTGATTATTGGTGGCGACATATTCTTGTGAATGGATTTATTTTTGGATCTAAAAAAAATGTCTTGGATATGGCTGCAGGTACATTAGATGTAACGTTAAAAACGTTACGTACATATAAAGATGTACAAGTTGTTGCTGGGGATATTTGTCTTGATATGCTTGAATATGGAAAAAATAAAACTCGTGGATCAGAAATAGATAGAATTTGTTGTGAAGAAATTGATGCAATGGCAATTCCTTATGATGATAAGAGCTTTGATATTGTTAGCATTGCTTTTGGAATACGAAATGTAGAAGATAGAGTAAAAGCATTATCAGAAATGCATAGAGTTTTAAATGTAGGTGGACAGCTTCATATTTTGGAATTTGCACCAGTTCAAAATAAATATTTACAAAAAGTATATTATTGGTATTTAGAAACAGTTATGCCTAAAATAGCTGGTTTCTTGGGAGCAAAATCTGATGCATACGAGTATTTAAGTTCTTCAATTAAAAATTTTCCAAAAACAGAAGATTTTATGGAGGAAATGAAAAAAGCTGGTTTTGAATTTATCAAATATAAAAAATTAACTTTTGGAATTGTAAGTATTTATATAGGGATAAAATCAAAATAAAAAGAAAATAAAAAAAAACGAAAAAAAAGCTTGCAATTTATGCATAAATAACATAAATAGTTCTTCGTGCCCAGGTGGTGGAATTGGTAGACACACTACTTTGAGGTGGTAGCGCTGCGAGGCGTGGGAGTTCGAGTCTCCCCCTGGGCACCACAAAAAAATTTTTGGTATATAATTAAATTTGCCCAGGTGGTGGAATTGGTAGACACACTACTTTGAGGTGGTAGCGCTGCGAGGCGTGGGAGTTCGAGTCTCCCCCTGGGCACCATATAAAAGAGTTACAGAAATGTAACTCTTTTTTTTATAAATTGATTATATGGATTTTTGATTGACTAATTACTTTTGTAATTGTACAAAAGTTATTCAGTTTTTATTTAGTTTATTATGGAGTGTGTTGAAGATGGAACATTCCAACGAGATGCAGCAAGAGCAAAAAGCTTCTCTTATTTTTACCGAAGGTCCTGCTCCTATTATTAAAGAAAAGAACCAAATTTTTACAGCATGGATGCTTTCTTTTTTAGGTGCAACTGGTCTTATGATTGGGCTTTGTCTTTATAAGCCAGATCCATATTGGAATATTATGCTTTTTATTCCTGATGGTCTTTTGATTACTTTTAAAATTACAGCTATATCTATTTTATTTGCTGTTCCTATTGGCTTTCTTACAGGACTTGGACGTTTATCTAAAAATAGATTGATTAATACTATTACATCAATTTATGTAGAAGTTATTCGTGGTATTCCTCTTTTAATGCAATTATTTTATATTTATTATGCATTAGGAAGTATTTTACAAGTTTCTCCTACTGTTGCAGCAATTTCTTCTTTGAGTTTCTGTTTTGGTGCATATATGGGAGAAGTTTTTAGAGCAGGTATTTTGTCTATTTCAAAGGGGCAAACAGAAGCTGCCCGTTCTTTAGGGTTTAATAAGACACAAACAATGTTTTTAGTTATTTTGCCTCAAGCATTAAAAACTATTATTCCACCTATTGGAAATGAATGTATAGCACTTCTTAAAGATACTTCTTTAGTTTCTGTTATTGCCGTTGCTGATGTTTTACGTCGTGGACGTGAATATGCTTCTCAAACTTTTGAATATTTTGAAACATATACAATGATTGCTCTTGTTTACCTTGTTATAACATTACTTTTATCAAAAGGTATGAGTATTATTGAAGGGAGATTATCTCATTATGACAAATCCCGTTAATTCTTATAGTGCTTTGAAAGAGCCTGATTTTAATGCCGCTATTTCTATGCGTGGTGTTTGGAAACTTTATGGTGATGTGGTTGCATTAAAAGATTTGAATATTGATATTCAAAAAGGTGAAAAAGTGGTTATTATTGGACCTTCTGGTTCTGGTAAATCCACAGCATTAAGAACAATAAATAAACTTGAAGATATTCATCTTGGGCAAATTTATGTTTCTGGAAAAAATATCTGTGATTCTAAAAATGATATTAATTTAATGCGTCAAGATGTGGGAATGGTTTTTCAGAATTTTAACCTTTTTCCACATATGAATGTATTGAAAAATTTAACTATTGCTCCTATGAAACTCAAAAAAGTTGCAAAAAGTGAAGCAGAAGATAGGGCATTATTTTTATTAAAAAAAGTAGGATTGGCAGATAAGGTTAAAGCATATCCTTCTCAATTATCAGGTGGACAGCAACAACGTGTTGCGATTGCTCGAGCATTAGCAATGCAACCTAATATTATGCTTTTTGATGAGCCAACATCAGCTCTTGATCCTGAAATGATTGGGGAAGTTTTAGATGTAATGGTAAATCTTGCTAAAGAAGGTATGACAATGGTTGTAGTAACACATGAAATGAGTTTTGCTCGTCAAGTTGCGGACAGAGTAATTTTTATGGATCAAGGTGTTATTTTAGAACAAGGTTCACCTATGCAAGTTTTTGATTATCCACAAAATCCACGTTTACAACAATTTTTAAAGCAAATTTTATAATAACTATATATAGTTACATTTTATAGGGTAAGAATTATTGAGATAATATTCTTACCCTAATTTTTTTAACAGTTTTTAATTGTAAAATAACGTGTGATAGTATTAAATAAAAAAGTAGTTTAATATAAAAATTAATTTAGAAATACACCCTACTTATGTAGAAAGAAAATTAAGATTACTTACAGCATTTACAAATAATAAAAAAATAGCCTATGCAATGAAAAAAGCAATAATCTATTTTTTTCTATTTTACCTAAAGGAGCTATGAAATCTGTTACACCAGGGAAAATGTTTAAATTGAAAAACTCTCCATTAAAGTTTTTCTACGTGAAGTGTCGCATTTGAGTTTACAATTTAGCATTATAAAAAATTTATATTTTGTTATGATATTAGGGGTGTTTCTAAATTAATTTTTATTTTTTCTAACTTATATAATATTTTCTTATTTATTATACTATTACATAGTATCAAGTTTTATAAGGGGGTTCACCCCTTTGACCTAAGCAGGGGATAAGTTAATAGGGGGAAATCCTCCCTAGCGTTGCTGTCTATTTCCTTAAATCTCGTAAACTTGGTATAAAGGAAACGACTTCGTCGCCCTTTGGGTAGTAGTTCTTACTCTCGCTTTAGCCGTTGTGACACAGGAAGCTACGGATAAAAAAAGTAATTAGTTACGCAAAATTAAGTTACATAAATCACTGTCGCTATCCGTAAAGCTCATTCTTCGCCAACGGTTACCACTGCACCCCAAGTAATGCCCCCTAGTTTCACACTTTTTCAGCAAGTCGCTTTGCTCTTCGTTTTCAGAGAGTGAAACTTATTAAGCCAATAATTTTATGAAAATATTTTTTGTTTTACAATCCTAGTTTATTAAAGTAATTCCAAAAAATTTGGAAACACACCCTAGATAATATTATGTCTTACAAAGAATTTTAGATTAGGAGAAAACTATTTTTATTGTTTAAGTATATAATGTTTATTTTTCTTCTTTTTTGTTTTTTTGTTCAAAATTCCAAGCATCTTGGCACATTTGCTCTAAATCATATAATGCTTCCCAATCAAGCTCTTCTTTTGCTTTATTTGGATTTGCATAACTTATTGCAATATCAGCGGCTCTACGAGGTGCTATTTCATAATTTATTTTAATATTATTCACTTTTTCAAAGGTTTTTATTAATTCTAAAACTGAATATCCTTTTCCTGTACCAAGATTATATAATGAAAGACCTGTTTTATTTGTTATAGCTTTTAAAGCTTTTACGTGTCCTTTAGCTAAATCTACCACATGAATAAAATCTCGTATTCCTGTTCCATCTTTTGTAGGATAATCATCACCAAAAACAAAAACTTTCTCTCGTTTTCCACTTGCAACTTGACAAATATAAGGCATTATATTGGTAGGAACTCCCACAGGAATATCACCTAAAAGTCCACTAAAATGAGAGCCAACAGGATTAAAATATCTTAATAAAACAATATTCCAATCTTTATCTGCACGGTGTAAATCAGACAAAATTTGTTCTATAATACTTTTTGACCATGCATACGGATTGGAACATTCACCTTTTGAAACTTCTTCGGTAATTGGAATTTGATTCGTATCACCATATACACTAGCTGAAGAAGAAAAAATAATATTTTTACAATAATATTTTTGCATAATTTCTAAAAGATGTAATGTTCCCACAAGATTATTATCATAATATGCTAGTGGTTGATAAATAGAATCATTAACAACTTTTAATCCTGCAAAATGAATACAGCAATCTATATGATGCTTTTGAAAAATTTCTTCAATTTTTTTTATATCTCTAATATCATAAGGATAAAAAACAATGTCTTTTTTTGTTATATTTTGGATTTTTTGAATAACAGAAGAACAAGCATTTGATAAATTATCAAGAATAATTACTTCATGTCCTTCATTTAAAAGCTCAACAGCTGTATGTGAACCTATATATCCCAATCCACCAGTTAAAAGTATTTGCATAATATATCCTAATAAATAAGCATAATAGATTTTTTGCTTTTATTGTAAAGAAATAAAAATATCAAGAAGTTATTTTTTTTAATTAAATAATTAATATTGAATTGTCAATTTAAGTGTACCCTATTTAATATATTGAATTTTATTATTAATTATGATCTTAGAAAAAGATAATTGTCAAGATTTCTAATATAAATAGTCAGTTTTTATTTTACGGATTCTTAGCCATGATTCTTTTATTCTTTGTTCACTTATTTTGCCTTCTGCTATTAATTCAAGAATACAATTATAAACTTTTTGTGGTAGCATGGGGTCGTATTTAAAATTATTGCTGAAAAGTAAAATATCGTTGCCTGCTTGGATAGCAAGGTAAATACTCTCTTTTAAGGAATAATGTTTATTGATTGCTCCCATTTGCATATCATCAGTAATAACAACACCATTAAAACGTAATTTTTCACGTAAAAGTTTTGTAATAGTTTTATAGGAAAGGCTTGCTGGTTTATCGTCAATTTGTTTATGATAAACGTGAGCTACCATTATCATACCATCGTAGTTTTTTTCGATAAAGCGTTTGTATGGAAGAATTTCTTTTTCTTGCCAATTTTTTGTTATATCAGTAAACCCTAAATGACTATCTTTTAAAGCATTACCATGTCCTGGAAAATGTTTTAATGTTGGAATTATTTTTGTTTTTTTCATTGCTTTTGCATACGCGTAGGCATGATCAATTACTTCCATTGCAATAGGACTAAAAGCTCTTTCTTTAGCTCCAATTGCAGGAGAATTGGGATTATGAATATCAACACTTGGTGCAAAATTTAAATTAAAACCACAATCTTGTAATTCTAAGGCTATTTTTTTGGCTACATTATAGGTATTTGTACTGTCTTTTTTTCCAAGAGAAAGGGCAGTTGGATAATTTGTAAAACCATTTTTACTACTTAACCGTTGAACTTTTCCTCCTTCTTGATCAACACCAATAAAAAGAGGGTATTTGCTTGTTTGTTTTATTTCTTTAATAAGGTTTTGAATTTGTGTTTTATTAGCTAAATTGTATGGGGTTCTTTCTCCATGCGAATAAAATAAAATTATTCCTCCTAATTTACCTTGTTTGAGCATTTTTTTTACTTCTTGATCTTCTTCAAGACTTTGTCCACGCATACCAACCATAAGCATTTGCCCTATCATGGCATGGAGATTATTATCAATAGATTTTAATTGTTCGTTATTTATTTGTTGTGCATTTGCAAAACTGGAAGTAAAGAAAATATTGAGATATATTAAGGAAGTAAAAATTGTTAAAATATATTTCATAAAAGATATAATCCTTTTATTTTTGAATGGTTATGTATGATATATTTT
Source organism: Mailhella sp. (assembly GCA_029258655.1). Taxonomy (GTDB): domain Bacteria; phylum Desulfobacterota; class Desulfovibrionia; order Desulfovibrionales; family Desulfovibrionaceae; genus Taurinivorans. The sequence goes on along the minus strand of JARHYD010000151.1, from coordinate 7,002 downwards.
ATAATGATAAGCAAAACATATTGTATAGTATTTGTGTTAATTATTATGTATAACTGTCTTTATATTGTAAGCGTTATAATAAAAATTTTCTTATACGATATTGTATCATAAATTATAGCAAATTATAGTTTGATTATCTTATTCAATTTTATATTGATATTTTTCAAATGTATCAACACTGGTAGCTACAAACATTGCCATAGCACTAGAGAGGATAGCAACTTGTTTTTTATCAATTTCTTCTATCTTTTTTTGTATTAATCTTAGATAAAATTCAGCAGGGTATTGCTGTAATTTATCTTCAATAGCCAAAGCAATATATGTTTGAAATTGATTATCTAAAAAAGAAAGTATTTCTTCTTCTGTATAATGAATTGTTTGCAACATATATTTTATAGAACGTATAAATTCTAGTACCATATATGCTGGTGCGGACTTTGCAAAGCCATAATAAATGGCTGATAAAACAAAGCCATACCATTCATTCAGAAAGTTTTTTTCTTCAATTTCTGGTGCAACAATTATTTTAAATTCTTCTAAAGCTTGTTTTTCAATATTTTTTTGAAATAAAATAAAACATACTTCAAGAGCTTCTTTTAATGATAATTCTTTTTTATCCATGTTTTTCTCGTGTTATTCGCATTTCCCATCAAGAGTACAAGATTTTCCCATAAGTTCAGGTGAAATAGTTGTATTACCTGTTTTTATTTTATTCATTACTTCAATGATTTTGTTTTTACATTCTTCATATTGTACATAACCACGAGAAATAAAATGATTATTTCCATTTTCTACATAATAAAGTGTAGGGTATAGAATAACTTCACCTAAAATTTCAAAACCTTTTTCTATTTCATTATATGATAATTCTTCACTTTCTTTTGTTTTATAATAAGTAAAAATATCATCACTATTTATTTGGTATTGTTTAGAAAATTCAATAATTGTATCATCTAAAAAAACATCTTTTCCTTGTTCATAAAAAATATCTTGTAAAAATTCTATTATTTCTAAAGCAAATTCTGGTTTAAAATGTTTTAATACATAAAATAAATGACTTGCTTTTCTTGAATCCATATAAATAGTATGAGATATATCAGAACGCATAAGCCTTTCATACGCATCAGAAATTTTAATTCCAGTAATATTATACATTTTTTCTATAAAAATTGATAAGTTAGGATTGTTTTTTAAACGATGTGCTAAACTTACTGCTGGTTCTACTAAAGCACCACCATAAACTTCAAAAGGTAAATTAAATTCTTTTTTTATTTGAGCAATATTTTTTGAGAAACCATAACACCAAGGACAAAAAACATCAGAAATATATAAAAAGTGAGCCATAAAAAATCCTTTTTCTTTTTAATTTTTATAAATCTAACATAAATAGATATTTGAAAAAAGCAAGAAAAATTCGCTTGACGAAGTAAAAAAAATAGGGCAAATACAAACAAGTTTTTATAAGAATGATGAGGAATAGTGCAACAAAACGAACTTTTGGCAATATTTGAAGAGTTAGCACCAACGGCTCTTGCCGCTCCTTGGGATAATTCAGGCTTGCAAATAGCTTCGGAACGAGAAGAAATACAGCATATTGCAGTTTCTTTAGATCCAAGTCTTGAATCGGTCCAAAAAGCCCTAGATATTGAGGCAGACTTAATTTATACCCATCACCCAATTTTACTTTCTCCTAAATATATCAATAAGTTAGAAGATTCTTATTTTAAAATTGTTTCACTTTTAATAAAAAATGATGTTTCATTGTATGCAGCACATACAAATTTAGATAGTATGCCTATTGCATTTTGGCTTGCTGATGCATTAGGTTTAGTTGAGCGCGAATTTTTAGAACCTACTGGAATAATAGATGAAGTGAAACGAGGTATAGGTGTTTGTGGTAAGCTTGTAAAACCTCTTGCTAGGAAAGAATTTATACATACAATTTGTTCTCTTATTCCACATACAAGACCTTTTTTTCAATTAGGAAATTTACCAGATTTTATACATCATATTGCTATTTGTGGTGGATCAGGTTCATCACTACTTGATGAAGCTAAAAAATTTGGTGCTGATTGTCTTATAACTGGTGATACAAAATATCATACAGCTCTTGATTTAACACAAGAAATTAAACCTTTTGCTGTTATTGAAGTAGGACATCATAGCCTTGAAGAAGAAATGATGCGTCGGTTTTGTTTTATCTTAGAAAAAAGATTACCAGAACTTCGTATTAGTTTTATAGAATCACAAGATCCTTTTATCCAAATTATGGAGTAAAATTATGAGCTTATATCTAAACCAAATTAAACAATTAGTTGAATTACAACACGTTGATGATCAAATTCATGATGTAAAAAAAGAACTTGAAGAAGCTCCTTTGCAAGTTGAAGCTCTTAGAGAACGTTTTAATGAAGAGGAAGCAAGAATAGCAAAAATTAATGATAAATTGCAACACATGAGAGAACAGCAAAAACGTCTTGATATGGATTTAGAAGATGAAGCAAGCCGTTTAAAGAAAAGTAAAAGTAAGCTCATGCAAGCTAGCAATAATAAAGAGTTTCAAGCTGGTTCAAGAGAAATTGATAATATGGAACGAACCACAAAAAACTTTGAAGAAGAACGAATTACTTTAAGAGAAGAAATTACTTCTCAAGAAGAGCTTTTACATGAAATTGAAGCTATTCGTGATGATTTAAAAATTGATCTTGCTACCAAAGAAGCAAGTTTAAAAGAACGTATTGAAACAGCAAATGATGAACTTGGTAAATTAAATAGAATACGTAGAGATACAGGTAATGATGTTCCAGAGCGTATTTTAGAACGTTATGAATTTATTCGTCGTCGTCTTGAACACCCTGTGATTGTTCCAGTAAAAAATAGTATTTGTACTGGCTGTAATATTGCTATTCCTCCTCAAACTTTTATTGAAATTCAACGTGGTCAGCAAATTTGGAGTTGTCCAAATTGTCAGCGTTTAATTTATTGGGCAGAGCATTTCCAAGATACACATCAACAATCTAAAAAAGCACAACAAGAAAAGCCAATGGTTTTTGCTGAAGATTTAAATCTTGGTGGAGATTCTGGTAATTTTTAAAATATCTTTTTATAAAGAAATTTTTATCTAATTAGAAGAATTTTATAATAAGTTTTCTATTGGTTAACATAGGGATTATATTAACCTATTAGCATTACAAAGATTTTTTTATTTTATGTATGCTATGTTGCTAGAATGTGTTATATGAATTTTCTTATTTGATAAAAAATAGAAAATCTTTTTTGATTAAATTATTTATAATGCATACTTTGAGTTGGGCAGACTGTCGCTGCATATCAAAAGATATGGGGAGGAAAGTCCGGGCTTCATAGGGCAGAGTGCTGGGTAACCCCCAGAAAGAGTGATCTTTGGCAAGCGCAACAGAAAGCAAACCGCCATTATGGTAAGGGTGAAACGGTGGTGTAAGAGACCACCAGTTATTGTGGTAACACAATAAGCTAGGCAAGCCCCACTCGAAGCAAGACCAAATAGGAAAACCGATTTGCCCGATCTATGGTTTTCGGGTAGGTTGCTTGAGGGTAATGGTAACATTACTCCTAGAGGAATGACAGTCACACATTGTGTACAGAACCCGGCTTATGCCCAACTCATAAATTATGAATATAAAAAATTATGCAATTATTTTAGCGGCTGGAAGTGGTAGCCGTATGGAATTACAGGATAATATTAAAAAACAATTTTTGCTGTATCAAGGTAAAGAACTTTGGTGGCATAGTTTTGAAAAATTTTATCATTCCCCACTTATTCATGGTATTATAGTTGTTTTTCCAGAGCAAGAACAAGAATTTCAAAATGCTCAACAACGAGCAAAAGAACTTATTAAAGAGCATAATTATACTATTCCTGTTTTTTTTGTAAAAGGTGGAAAATTACGACAAGACAGTGTTTTTTCTGCATTACAAATAGTTCCACAAGATGTACAGAATGTTCTTATTCATGATAGTGCTAGACCTTTTTTTTCACCTATTCTTATTACTGACCTTCTTGAAAAGTTATCTGAAAAGAAAAAAGCTGTTATTCCTTCTTTAGTATTAACAGATACGATTAAAGAATTTGCAGTGAATAATGTATTAGAGCGAATTGTTACTTATACACCAAATAGAAATTTTTTACGAACTGTTCAAACGCCACAGGCTTTTCATTTTCAAACACTTTTTCAAGCTCATCAAAATCTTCGATCTAAAAATAAAACTTTTACAGATGATGCTATGCTTATGGAAGAAATCGGGGAATCTGTTTATCTTATTGATGGAGATCCTCATAATGTAAAAATAACTGTTAAACAAGATTTATCGCTCATAGAATCTATGCAAAATACTTTTATTCCTGTTTCTGGTTATGGCTATGATGTTCATAAATATCAAGGTGATAGACCTTTTATATTAGGTGGTATAGAAATTAATACAGATTTAAAAATTTCTGCTCATTCTGATGGCGATGTTTTAGTTCATGCGTTAATGGATGCTCTTATTTCTTGTATGGCAGATGGAGATATTGGACATTATTTTCCCGATACAGATAAACAGTATGAAAATATTTCTTCGCTTATTTTATTAGATAAGGTTATGGATAAATGGAAAAAATCTTCATTGCAGCTTTGCCATGTTGATTTAACAATTATTTGTCAAAAACCTAAAATTGCTCCTTATGTATTACAAATTAAAAAAAATATGTGCAGGCTTTTGCAGTTATCAGAAACACAAGTTAATGTAAAAGCAACAACTGAAGAGGGACTTGGATTTACAGGGCAATTACAAGGAATAAAAGCCGTAGCATTAGTTAGTGCCATAAAAAAACAAAACGTAAATAATGGATAATCTTATGCAGGAAAAAAGATTAGGAATTATTGCAGGTGGTGGGCAATTTCCAGAGCTTATTGCTATTGAAGCAAAAAAACAAGGATATTATGTCGCTATCTGTGGATTTGTGAATAATACTAATGAAAATCTTAAAGATTTTTGTGATGAATTTCAAATCCTAGCTTTAGGACAATTAAATAAATTAATTAATTTTTATAAGTATAATAATATTCATGAGATTTGTTTTGCAGGTTCTATTAATAAACCTAAAGCATTAGATATTCGTCCTGATTTACGTGCAGCAAAACTTATTTTTAGTTTAAAAACAAAGGGTGATGATGTTCTTTTACGAGCAATTATAGGTGAATTTGAAAAAGAAGGTTTTACTGCAATTTCGGCATCACATTTTTTACCTGATTTAAAAGCTCCACAAGGAGTTTTAACAAAAAATAGCGTACCATTGGAAATAGAGGAAAATATACATTACGGTTTTCCTATTGCTAAAAGTATGGGAAGTTATGATATTGGGCAATGTCTTGTTGTAAAAAATAAAATGGTTATAGCTGTTGAATGCTTAGAAGGAACAGATGCAACTTTAAAACGTGCTTATGAGCTTGCAGGAACTGGTTGTATTGCAATAAAAGTTGTAAAACCTAACCAAGATGAACGGATAGATTTGCCTTCTATTGGTTTAAAAACCATTGAAAATTTGATTGCTTATAAATATGCTGGACTTGCAATAGAAGCTAATAAAACACTTTTTTTTGACAGAGAAAAAGCCATTGCTTTAGCTAATAAACATAAACTTCATATTATAGCAGTGTAAAAATGAAAAAACTTAATCCATTATATCTTATTTATATTTTAAGCTTTATTGTTTCTCATGGTGTTCCTGGTATTATTCCTCTATTACCAATATTACGTGATCATTTTCAATTAAATGCTGCTGAAGTGAGTAATGCTATGGCTTATTTTTCTTATGCTGCTTTAATTGCTACACCTATCAGTGGATATTTATATAAAAAAATTTCTAAAACATGGTTTATTACAATTTTAGTTGGCTTTTATTTTATAGGTGCTATTGGTACAATTTCTGTGGATACTTATTATAATTTTCTTCTTTTTAGAATTATACAAGGAATTGGATCTGGTGGCATTAATATTTTGATGACTATTTTACCCAGTGAGTATTTTAAAGGAACTGATAGAGCAAAAATAATGGGTAAAGCTTTTGCTTTCTGTGCATTAGGATTGACGGTTTTGCCTGCTTTATCTGGATTTTTAGGGCATTATTCTTGGAAATTATCTCTTGTTGTTCTGCAAATTCCATCACTTATTACACTTGTTATTCTCGCATTAACAGATTTAACCCCAAAATTTGATCTTCCACAAAATAAAATTAATTTTCATGAAGTAAAAGTTATTTTAATTAGTCCAGAAGCTATTGCTTTATTTGTTGCCATATTTTTTATTGGTGGTATTGATATGTCAATGCCAAGCCTCTTTTCATTGTATTCTAATCAGATATTTAATTTTTCAACTGCTACTATTGGGATTATTTATGCTATTGGAAATATAGGAATGACAATAGGGGCTACATATATTTTAGGTAAAATGCTTAAAAGTACTAATTTTCCCTATCTCTACTTAGGATATGGAATAATCAATATTGCTATTTTTGTTTGGTATACAAGTTTTCCTGCATATAGTTTTATAGGAATTTTCTTTATTTATTTTACACTTTCAGGGCTTGTTATTCCATTTATCAATTATAGTATATCCACTATTATGCCTTCTTCGATTATTATTGTTGGCTTAACATTAAGTATGACATTATTTCGAGGAGGACAAGGATTTTTAACAGCATTTTTTGCAGATATAAAAGTTAGTTATGGTTTTCAAATTGCTTTTTGGACTATTGGTGCTTGTTATGCTTTTGTAATTTTTATTATCTTTCTTTATTTGAAAGTCCTACGCTATCGTTTTGAATGTAGAAGCTGTGATTAATTTTTTATATATAATTTTAGGGTCTAGACCATCACTTTTTATTTTTGAAATAAAGTTTTTCTATAAATTTTGTAAAATTTTCATTTCTAAAATTAAATCTACATTCACATTCTTTTAAATGCAATATAAATTTATCATCTG
>JARHYD010000149.1 GCA_029258655.1 Mailhella sp. | reverse complement strand
ATGGAAGGAGTTGTTGAAATACGTGAAATAGTTCTTTTAGTCATTATATCTACCAAAAAGAATAAATCTTTTAAGGGCATAAAATGCCCCTTGAAAAAGGGGCATAGAAATTGCGGACTGGAGAAAGAAAGTATTAACGTTTTGAATATTGGTAACGAGCACGAGCTGCAGCGAGACCATATTTTTTACGTTCTTTCTTACGAGCGTCACGTGTTAAGAAACCAGCACGTTTTAAAACGCCACGAAGTTCAGCATCAACTTGCAATAAAGCACGTGAAATGCCATGACGAACAGCAGCAGCTTGACCTGCTTGACCGCCACCTTTAACATTTACTTTAATGTCAAAACGATCAGTGTTTTTTGTAAGCACTAATGGTTGACGAATAATCATTTGCAAGGTTTTGCGTGGGAAATATTGTTCCATTGGGCGACCATTGATTTCAATGTTACCACTTCCAGCATATAAACGGGTACGGGCAGTAGCTGTTTTACGACGGCCGGTACCGTAATCAAAATGAATAGACATAGGTACTGTACTCCTAACGTTCAAAAGTCAAGGTCTTAGGTTCTTGTGCTTGGTGTGGATGTTCAGCACCAGCATAAATTTTTAATTTTTTAAGCATTGCACGACCAAGACGGTTTTTAGGAAGCATACCACGTACAGCTATACGAAGTACTTCTTCTGGTTTTTGTTGTAATTGTTTTTCTAAGGTAATAGATTTTAAATTACCAACATAACCTGTGTGATGATAGTAATTTTTTTGTTGAAGTTTATTACCAGTAACACGAATTTTTTCACAGTTAACTACAACGATAAAATCGCCATTATCCATGTGAGGAGCAAATTCTGGTTTATGTTTGCCACGTAAACGGTGTGCAATTTGAGATGCTAAACGACCGAGAATTTGATCTTGAGCATCAACCAAAAACCATTGACGATCAATGTTTTCCGGAGTTGGGCTATAAGTTTTCATGTATATCTCTCCTGTCTCGCTTAAATCGCAAAGATGGATTAATAGGTTTTTTTTGACTAAGTGTCAATAAAAAAGAGACTAAAAAATATGTATTTTTTAGCTTATTCCACAAACTTTAAAAGTTTTTTGTCTTTTAAATCTGCGAGTAACGGGATAGCAGAAATAAAATCAAAGTATGTATATACTATTTTTAAAATAATTGCACGCTTTTTTTTATAAAAAAAATTTTTTATTTTTCTTGCTTATTTTATTTATTCATTTTAAATTTGTTATGTGAGGTAATTATGACGAAAATAAGAAAAAGTTTTTTACAATTTGTTTTTTCTGGTTCTATGATGCGTCGTTGGAATGATAAATTACGTCCTGTGGAACTTTATGAGATTGATAAGCAAGCTCATAAAATGATTACAGCATTTTTATTATATCAATTAAAAGCACGCGATCTTGAAGAAGATATAGCGTTAGATCTTGGTGCGGATATTATTGAAGGGTGTATTTTTGATTATTTATATCGTCTTGTAATTACTGATATTAAACCTCCTGTATTTTATCAGATACGTGAAAATAGAGAACATTATGAACAATTAACAAATTGGGTATTTGGTGAGCTTGAACCTCTTGTTCGCCCTATTGATAATGGTTTTTGGCAACGTTTTGTAGCGTATCATAAAGATGCTCTTGATCATCAAGATGATAATCCAGCAAAAAGAATTTTAACAGCTTCTCATTTATTTGCTTCAAAATGGGAATTTAATCTTATTCGATCTTTGAATTTTTTTGATGAGGAATTACGTGATATTGATTCTTCTTTTACAGAGCAATTACAATCAATGAAAGATGTACAAGGGGTTTCTGATTTATTAGTTAATGTTGGAAATCCATTTGCACGGGTGGCTAATCTTTGTGGGCAATTACGTTTTCAAATTCGTTGGTCACAAACGGCAAGAGTTCCAGAAACTTCTGTACTTGGGCATATGTTCGTTGTAGCATTGCTTGCATATTTAATGTCAGTTGAGCAAGGTTTATCAAAAGCTCGTGCTGTGAATAACTTTTTTTGTGGTTTATTCCATGATTTACCAGAACTTTTAACTCGTGATATTATTAATCCAGTAAAAAAATCCATAAAAGATTTGCCAGAAATTATTCATCAGTATGAAAAAGATGAACTTGAACGAAGAATTTTAGATCCCCTTCGTTCTGCTGGATATGAAGATATTGTGGAACGTTTATCATATTATCTTGGTGTTGGTTTTGAATCTGAATTTCTCGAACAATATAAAGATGAACTTGGCATTATTCATACCTTACCAAATTTTGAGCAAATGCAAGCTTATAATGAAGATAAATATGATGGAAAAGATGGTAAAGTAGTAAAAGCTTGTGATACTTTAGCAGCATTATTGGAAGTTTATTCTTCAATTTATCATGGTATTGCTTCTGCTCATTTATATGATGCTATGGCAAGAATAAAAGCAGAGTGTAAGAATTATCAATTTGGAACTTTTGATTTGCGTGCATTACTTGCAGATTTTAATTAAAAGGAAAATATGAGTATAGGTATTGTTATTCCAGTATGGAATTTATGGGAAAAAATGACGCTGCCTTGTTTAAAATCTTTGGCAGCATACACAAATATAACAGAAATACATCTATATTTAATAGATAATGCCTCAACCGATGAAACAGCAATTCACGCTGAAAGTATGGGGCAAAATCTTTTTGGTAAAGATCATTTTACTTATATTAAAAATTCCGAAAATATGGGCTTTGCCATTGCTTGCAATCAAGGAGCGAAAGAAGCACAAAAAGATGGACATGAATTTATCTTATTTTTAAATAATGATACCATAGTTACAGAAAATTGGTTGCTTCCATTAATAAAAGCTCTTGATAATCCACGTGTTGGCATGGTTGGACCTCTTTTAGTTTATCCAGATACGTATTTAGTACAGCATTGTGGGGTAGTTTTTAATCCTTTTCGGGAAGTAAGGCATTTATATCATTTTTTTCCACATACTCATACAAAAGTGAATGTTTTGCGTAAGCATAAATTAATAACTGGTGCTGTTTTATTATGCAGAACAAAAGATTTTTTTGAATGTGGTATGTTTTATGATGGATATAAAAATGGAATGGAAGATTTAGATTTTTGTTGTATTTTTTTGCAAAAAGGTTTTATTCATCAGGTTGTTCCTAAAAGTTTAGTTATTCATTATGAAAGTCAAACTCCCGGTAGATTGCAAGGTGATATTTTAAATAAAAATATTCAATTATTTCATCAAAGAAATACTATTAGTCTTGATGCTCATTTGTATTATGCACAAGATGGTTATCTTCCTGCTATTACTAAAGATTATAATTTCTATGTCCGATTACCAGAAGAAAAAAGAAAAGAATTTAATAAAAAAATGGTAAGAAATTATTCTGATAGGTTATGTCTTAAATTGTTAAATCAAGAACCTTTTTGGCATGATGGATACCGTTTTATTATTAATAGTATGCTAAAGCAGAAAAATATACAAAATGCGATGGGATATTGTGAGTTTGCTTTGGCTCAATGCACATCTATTGAGAATTTAGTTGTTTTTAAAAATGTAGTAAGCCAATTAAAAAATATAACAATGGCAGAAAATATTTTGAAAAATATAGATATGCAAATAGAAAAAATTGAAACTAGAAAAGAAATAAAAAAACAAAAATTACAAGCATATTGGCAGGGGACAGAATGGTATGATAAGTTTCTTGCTACACTTAATTTAGATACTGGTGAATTTGGTGATTATTGAGTTGTAGTTATAAGAAAAAGTTGAGGATAAAATGAGTGTTGGTATAGTAATTCCCGTATGGAATTTATGGGAGAAAATGACATTGCCTTGTTTAATGTCTTTAGTAAAATATACAAATTTGTCTGATATTCATGTCTATTTAGTTGATAATGCATCAACAGATAAAACAGCAACTCATGCCGAGAGCATGGGGCAAAATCTTTTTGGTAAAGATCGTTTTACTTATATTAACAATTCCGAAAATATGGGTTTTGCCATTGCTTGCAATCAAGGAGCAAAAGAAGCACAAAGAGATGGACATGAATTTATCTTATTTTTAAATAATGATACCATAGTTACAGAAAATTGGTTGCCTCCATTAGTAAAAGCCCTTGATAATCCACGTGTCGGCATGGCTGGCCCTTTACTTTTATATCCAGATACAACAGTGCAGCATTGTGGCGTTGTTATTAGTCCTTTTTTAAAAATGAATCATATTTATTGTACTTTTCCAAAAGACCATTATATTATTAAAAAAAATAGAAAATTTAGAGCTATTACTGGTGCAGTTTTGCTATGTAGAACGAATGAATTTTTTGCGTATGGAATGTTTTATGAAGAATATAAAAATGGAATGGAAGATATAGATCTTTGTTATACATATGTTGAGCATGGACAAATGCAGCAGGTAGTAACGCAAAGTATTGTATATCATCATACAAGCCAGACTCCTGGACGACTTGATGCACAAGTTGGTCAAAAAAATGGAGAATTACTTTTTCAAAGAAAAAAGAATATTGCTACTGATGCATATCTTTATTATGCCCAAGATGGGTATGTACCTGCTTTAACAAAGGATTTTTCTTTTTATGCTCGATTAAAAGAAGATAAAAGAAAAGCCTTAAATAAGGAAATATCACAAGAATATTCTGATAATAAGTGTTTATTTTTGTTAAGTAGTGAACCTTTTTGGTATGATGGTTATTGGTTTTTAATGAAAAGTTATGAAAAACAAGGTAAGTATATGGAAGCATTAGCTTTTTGTCAAAAAGCTTTTTCCTTTTGTTTGACTAAGGAAATCTTATATCGTTTTATAGCATTGGCTGAAAAAACAAACGATGAACAAATTATTCGTGATATTACTACTGCAAGTTTACAACATATTAAGAAGTTAGAAAGTGACCATGAAAAAAAAATATCACAATTAAGAAATTCTTTATTTAATTCGGAATGGTATGATAAACTTTTAAAAACACAAGCATTAGATACAGGTGAATTTGGTGATTATTAATTTTATTT
>JARHYD010000131.1 GCA_029258655.1 Mailhella sp. | reverse complement strand
GATTATGGGAATAATAACAGTTTCTTGTTTGAAATTCAAATTCCACGGGAAAAGTATGGAGCAATTTTTTCAACAAACGATTAATGGTCTTGCTATTGGTGGTATTTATGCACTTGTAGCACTTGGCTATACAATGGTGTATGGTGTGTTAAAGCTTATCAACTTTGCACATGGTGAGCTTTTTACACTTGGTGCGTATTTTGGCATGACACTTTTTGTGAGTTTTGGCTTAGCGGGTTCTCTTCCTATTTATCTAGCTATTATCCTTGTAGCTTTTATGGTTATGGGACTTGTGGCAGTGCTTGGTGGTCTTTTAGAGCGAACGGCATATCGCCCTTTACGCAATGCAAGTAGGCTTTCAGCTGTTGTTTCGGCTGTTGGTGCGTCAATTTTCTTCCAAAACGCTATTTTGCTTTTATGGGGAGGTAATTATTATGTTTATCCAGAAAGTGTACGCCCGACAACAATAATTAATCTTTTTGGAACGGGAATACCATTAATTCGTTTTATATTAATTGGGGCATCTGTACTTTTAATGCTTGTTTTATATTGGTTTATCCATAAAACCAAAACAGGTACGGCTATACGTGCTGCTGCTATTGATCAAGGGGCTGCTCGCCTTATGGGTATTAATGTTAATAGAATTATTGCCCTTGTTTTTTTAATCGGTCCAGGTCTTGGTGGAGTAGCTGGTCTTATGGTTGGTTTAGCCTACGGTCAAATTGATTATAGCATGGGTTTTTCCTATGGATTAAAAGCTTTTACCGCTGCAATTTTAGGGGGGATTGGCAATATACCCGGAGCTATGATAGGTGGGCTTCTTTTAGGATTAATTGAAACATTAGGAGCAGCTTACCTTACTATTGCTTGGAAAGATGCCATTTCTTTCTTTGTTCTTATTCTTATCTTAATTATTCGCCCTACGGGAATTTTGGGTGAAAGAGTGGCGGACAAATTATGATTACAAAGAAAAATGCTTATTTATATGTATTTGGTTGTTTTATACTTTTTATGAGTATATTACCAACTGTTCTTAATAATTATTGGATAGCTGTTTTTGTGAGTGTGGGGCTTGGTACTTTGCTTTCCCTTTCTCTTAATGTGATATTAGGACAAGCTGGTATTTTTCACATGGGACACGCAGCATTTTATGCGATTGGAGCTTACACTACTGCAATTTTAAACACACGTTACGGTATCCCTATTTTTTATCTTATTCCACTTTCTGGAATTATTTCTGCTTTATTTGCTTTTTTTGTGGCAAGACCAATTATCCATTTACGGGGAGATTATCTTTTAATGGTGACCATTGGTATTGTTGAAATTGTACGTATTGCACTTGTTAATGATATTGGTGGATTGACTGGTGGAGCAAATGGTCTTTTTGGTATTTCCAGACCAGAATTATTTGGTATAAAAATCAAAAAAGATATGCAATTTTATTATCTTATTTGGTTTTTTGTTATTGCTACCATTATTCTTTTTCACTGGCTTAATAATTCTCGTTTTGGAAGAGCTTTATCTTGTATAAAACAAGATGATATTGCTGCAGAAGGGTGTGGTATAAATGTAGCACATTATAAAACAATGGCTTTCATGCTTGGTGCTTTTTGGGCTGGTATGGCAGGTACGCTTTTTGCTGCAAAAATGACTATTATTTCACCGGGGTCTTTCACTTTTTGGGATTCTGTTCTTCTTTTTGCTGCTGTAATTTTAGGGGGAGGCAGTCAAGCTGGGGTGATTTTAGGTGCTTTTCTTGTTTTTGGTCTTCCAGAAATTTTTAGAGGTTTTGCAGAAGCACGTATGCTTATTTTTGGTTTAGCATTAATGATTATGATGGTTATACGCCCTCAAGGAATTTTACCTCCACGTCCTAAAAAATATTATCTTTCTTCTTTATGGAAAGAAAAAGTTCAAAAATTATCAGCAAAGGACGCATAAAGGATAGACTATGGAAAATCCCTTGCTTTCATTAGAAAATGTAACAAAAACGTTTGGTGGCTTAAAAGCTGTTAATGATATGAGTTTTAATGTTGCCAGTGGTTCTGTTATTGGAATTATTGGCCCAAATGGTGCGGGTAAAACAACGGTTTTTAATCTTATTACTGGTAATTATATTCCTGATAGTGGGGATATTCGCTTTCAAGGAAAATCCCTTGTAAAACTAAAACCACATGAAATTGTTGAAAAAGGTATTGCAAGAACTTTTCAGTCTATTCGCCTTTTTTCTGATTTACCTGTAATAGAAAATGTGTTGGCTGGTCGACATTGTCGTATGCAAAGCGGGCTTTTTTCATCACTTTTCCGTATGCCAAAGCAACAAAAAGAAGAAAAAATTGCCCTTGATCGAGCTATGGAAGAATTGGAATTTGTGGGACTTGCCACCATGTGGAATGAAAGAGCAGGGTCTTTATCTTATGGAAATCAAAGATTATTAGAAATGGCACGTGCTTTAGCTTCCGATCCTAAGCTTATTATTTTAGATGAACCTGCTGGAAGTATGAATCAACCAGAAACAGCTGTGCTTATTGAACTTATACATTCCATACAAAAACGTGGTATAACTGTTATGCTTATTGAGCATGATATGGGACTTGTAATGAAAGTTTGTGAAAAACTTGTGGTTATTGAATATGGAACAAAAATAGCCGAAGGTTTGCCAGAAGATGTACGGAATAACCCACGAGTTATTGAGGCCTATCTTGGGCGTGATGAATAATAAGATATATAAAAAGATACAAAAAGATGGATAGTCTATGTTTTTAGAATTAGATAATCTGCGTGCTGGTTATGGACAAATAGAAGTTTTGCATGGTGTAAGTCTTCATGTAAATCAAGGCGAAATTGTTAGTATTTTAGGAGCTAATGGTGCAGGAAAAACAACTACCATGCATACTATTAGTGGACTTGCAACAATTATGAGTGGTAGTATTCGCTTAGCAGGTGAAGAAATAAGTAAATTACAAAGCCATGAAATTGTAACTCGTGGTCTTACACAATCTCCAGAAGGCAGACGTGTTTTTAATTCTCTTACTGTTTTAGAAAATCTTTATTTAGGGGCATTTACTATAAAAAATCAAGAAGTTATTAAAGAAACTTTAGATTGGATTTATGGGCTTTTTCCACGTCTTTATGAACGTCGCAGTCAATTAGCAGGAACGCTTTCAGGAGGAGAGCAACAAATGCTAGCTATTGGGCGTGCTTTAATGGGGCAACCTAAAATTTTATTGCTTGATGAGCCTTCACTTGGTTTAGCACCTCTTTTAGTAAAAGCTATTTTTGAAACAGTCCAAAAAGTAAATGAAAAAGGCGTAACTATTTTAATTGTAGAACAAAATGCAAAAGCAGCTCTTAAAATAGCTACTCGTGGTTATGTTATGGAAATGGGACATATAACAATGGAAGATAGTGCAGAAAATCTTCTTGCAAATCCAAGTGTACAAAAAGCTTATTTAGGACATTAATTATTGTTATTTTTTGTTTTGGTAGGGGGAGGACTTTTTATAAAAAGTCCTCCCCCTAAAACCCCCTTTCAAAAATTTTTAATCCAAAAATCCTTTTGCGTGCAAAAGGATTTTTTTATAAGAAAATGTTTCTAACTCATTTATAATTATTAAACCTCGTTTTCTAATAATGAACATAAAAGATTTGCAATGCAATAGTATTAGAAACTACTTATAATTATTATATAAAAGCAAAAATTTTTTATTTTTGAGAAAAGATTTATTAATTTTTTTAACATAGGCAAATGTATTGAAATTTATTTCAATACATTTGCTTGATTGAGGGGGCTTGGGGGAAATCATTTCCCCCAAAGAAAAAATAAAATAATTAATTTTTTTAATTGTAAACCCAAGTGCGACAGGTATTAAAAAAAAAGTAGCCCAATACAAAACCTTTATGTAGAATAATATTTGGATAAACAATACATGGAGGTTTTACTATTGAGCTACACACATCTTACACTAATTGAAAGAGGAAAGCTAGAGGCATATT
>JARHYD010000015.1 GCA_029258655.1 Mailhella sp. | reverse complement strand
GGATTTGCAATAATAGTGCAAGAACAAAAAGAAATATTATTTTTTTGATAAGTGAGTTATTATCTTTTAAATTCAACATATTATTCCTTTATGTAAAATAATTTTTATTATTTATTTTTAGATAGTTGCATAGTTAGTGTATAATTGCAAGAATAATTTATACCGATGATATTAATGTATTAAAGTAAGTATAAATAATTTAAAAATATATGTTAGTGTTTATTGTATTGTAAAAATTAAAATATGTTAAAAATACCATAAAAAAGAGTTTAGTTATTAGGATAGGTTTCCAAATTAATTATAATTATTAAAATTTGTTCTCTAATAATAAAAATAAAGTAGTTGCAATACAATAGTGTTAGAAAATATTTATAGTTATAATGTGAAAACAAAGAACTTTTTTTATTTTTTGGAGAAAAATTTTTTACTAATGCTTTAAAATAGGCAAATTTATTGAAATGTATTTCAATAAATTTGTCTGATTGAGGGAACTTGGGGAAATTATTTTGCTTTAGCCGTTGTGACATAGGAAGCTACGGATAAAGGCAGTATAACCCCCAAAGAAAAAAATAAAATAAGAATAATTTAGAAACATACCCTATTTATAAAAACGCCTTATATTTTTTCTTGTTTTTCTTTTTTGCCTCATTTATTCATAAAGAAAAAATCAAGATATAGAAAAGGGAAAAAATGAAAACCTTATTAATAGATAATTATGATTCCTATACATATAATTTATATCAATTAATTGCTGAAATAAGTGGAGAAGAACCCCACGTAATTAAAAATAATGAGCTTTCTTGGGAAGAATTAATATCACTTTCTTTTGATGTTGTGGTTATTTCTCCTGGACCTGGCAGACCAGAAAAAAAAGAAGATTTTGGAATTTGTTTACGTGTTATTCAAGAATTGGATAAACCTATACTTGGGGTATGCTTAGGGCAACAAGGAATTTACTATGCTTTTGGGGGAGAAATAGTAAAGGGAAAAGAACCGTTGCACGGGCGATTAAGTAAAATTTTTCATCAGCAAAGAGGACTTTTTCAAGGCTTAGCTCAAGGTTTTAATGTGGTACATTATCATTCCCTTGTTTGTGCTGGAAAAGTACCTAATGCGTTGCAAGTTGATGCTACCACAGAAGATGGCGTTATTATGGCAATTTCGCATAAAGAAAAACCTCTTTGGGGTGTACAATTTCATCCTGAATCTATTCTAACACAATATGGCAAGGAATTGCTTGAAAATTTTTTCCATTTAAGTAGGGAATATCAACAAAAAAATAAAAAACAAAAGCTTAGTTATGAAATGATAGAAGGGGATTTTCAAGGACAAGATATTTTTTTCTTTTTATCGCAAAAATATCCTAATGTGCAATGGTTAGATAGCAGTAAAGTAGAAGAAGGGCTATCACGTTTTTCTATTTTTGGTATTTCAAGCAGTAAAAGAGGATATACATTAAAATATTATGTTAATAGAAAACAGGTTGAAAAAATTGATCAAAATGGTAAGAAAGAAGTTTTTCAACAAAGTATTTTTGAGTATTTAAAAGAACATAAGAAAAATTGGGAATATGAAACAGCATTGCCTTTTTCTTTTCAATTAGGTTATATTGGTTATTTTGGGTATGAATTAAAACAAGATTGTGTAACAAGTAATCGCCATATTTTTGCTTATCCTGATGCTTATTGGGTATATGTGGATAGGGCAGTTGTTTTAGATCATAAAGAAAAAAAATTATATATTCTATCTTATGCTGATGATACGGATTGGATTAATATTATAAAGCAATATTGTAATACCTCTCAACCTGTAATAAATAATAATATACAAGAAAAAATAAAAGAATATCCAAAGGTTACATTTAATAAAAATAAAAAAGAATATATTGATGCTATTAAACAATGTAAAAAATGGATTATAGAAGGAGAAACATACGAGGTTTGTTTAACAAATAGATTAGAAATTGCTGATTCTATTGATGCAAAAAAATATTATTCTTTATTAAGAAAAATTAGTCCTGCTCCATATTCGGCTTTTTTGCAATTTGAGGAAATTTCTATTGCTTCTTCCTCTATGGAAAAGTTTTTAACTATTGATCAAAATGCGATAATTGAAACTAAACCCATAAAAGGAACTATGCCAAGAGGAAAAAACGCAAAACAAGATCAAGAATATAAAACATTTTTACAAGAAGATATTAAAAATAAAGCTGAAAATTTGATGATTGTTGATTTATTGCGTAATGATTTAGGGAAAGTTTGTGAAATTGCAAGTGTGCGTGTTCCTGCTCTTATGCAAGTGGAAACGTATAGTACTGTTCATCAATTAGTTACAACAGTTCAAGGTAAGATGGCTAAAAATAGAGATTTTATAGATGTGATCCAAGCTTGTTTTCCAGGTGGCTCTATGACAGGAGCACCTAAAAAACGTACATTGGAATTGATTGATCGGTTGGAAAATGTGGCTCGTGGGGTGTATTCTGGGTGTATTGGGTATATTTCTAATAATGGGTGCATTGATCTTAACATTGTTATTCGTACAGCAGTAATTGAAAAAAATATGGTAAGTATTGGCGTTGGTGGGGCAATTATTGCTCTTTCTGATGAGCAAGAAGAATTTCAAGAAATTTTGCTTAAGGCACAAGGAATTTTAAAAGCATTTCAAGTATATTATAAAGGAAATCAAGAAGAAAAAATTCCTATTGAAGGTTGTTAAAAGAAAACAGTGGAGAAAATAAATGAAAATAGAATTTGATACTGCTTTTTCTTTTGGTTTAGGTGTGTTTGAAACAATTAAAGTTGTTAATGGAAAAGCTTTCTTTTTGGAAAAGCATTTAAAACGGTTACAAAAAGGATTAGATTTTCTTGCAATAAAACAACCTATTAACCTAGATAATATATATTCTGCACTGGAAGAAGGACAAAATATTGCACTAAAGATTATTGTGTCAGAAAAAAATCAAGTAATAACAAAAAGAAGTGATCCTTATAGTGGTATTGATAGAAAAAAAGGGAAAAAATTGATTTTTTCTTCTGTATTGCGAAATTCTACTTCACCTTTTACGTATCATAAGACCTTGCAATATGGGGATAATATTCTTGAAAAGCATAAAGCAACCGAACAAGGTTATGATGAAGTTCTTTTTTTAAATGAAAAAGGCTATATTTGTGAAGGGGCTGTTACAAATATTTTTTTTCTAAAAGGAAAAAAAATTTATACTCCAGTACAGAATGTTGGGCTTTTAGCAGGAACTATGCGTGAATATTTAATGGAACAATATCCTATTCAAGAAAGTATTATTACAAAAGAACAATTAAAAGATTTTGATGCTTGTTTTATAAGTAATGCTCTTATGGGGATTTTATGGGTAGAGCAGTTGGAAAATTTTCATTTTGCACAAAGCCAAACAATAAAGGAACTTATTGAACATATTGAAAATTTAGGTTTTTAATTTATTTTTTCTTTGGGGGTTATACGGTCTTTATCCGTAATTTTCTTTGCCATAACGGCTAAAGCGAAATGATTTCCCCCAAAGAAAAAATAGAATAAAATTAGGGAGTGTTTCTAAATTAATTTTTATTTTTCTTGTTTATATAACATTTTTTTATTTATTCTACTATTATTACATAGTATCACGTTTTATAAGGGGTTTCACTCCTTTGACCCTAGCAGGGAATAAGCTAACGGAGGAAATCTCCCCTAGCGTTGCTGTCTATTTCCCTAAACCTCGTAAACTCGATATAAGGGAAACGACTTTGTCGCCCTTTGGGTTGCAGCTCTTACCCGCTGCCCCCCAAAGCAATGCCTCCCAAGAGTTCTTTCTGGTACACACTCTTTTAGCAAGTCGCTTTGCTCCTCGCTTTCAGAGAGTGAAACTTATTAGGTCAGTGACTTTATGAAAATATTTTTTATTTTATAAGCCTAATGCGTTAAAGTAATTCTAAATAATTTAGAAACACACCCTAATTTAGAAATATTCCTTATTTTAATAATGTTCTATGTAGGTTGTAAAATGTGCTTTTTCTAAGCCTTGATTAGATTGTTCGATTAAATTTGCTTGCATGGGTTTTGTGTATTTTTCTAATTCATGGATATTGATAGAAATTTCTGTAAAGGTTTCTATATTACGAAATTTGAAAATACCTGTATTGTGGTTGTAAATATATTCTGTCCATGTGGGATAGCAGTTGCCACTTTCTTCATCTGCAATGCCTTGAGGTACAAGATTGCCTGCATCAAAAAGTGCTTGAATTTTGCCTTCAATTTGTTTTTGGGTTGCATTATGTGGAAAAGTTATATTTTCAGTATGATAAAGACCACGTACCATTCTATTTTTTGAACTAATTGAATTTGGGATTTTTGTATTTGTTTGAGGAGAGGTTAAATCAAATTTTGCTACATAGTTGCGATGTTCTTCAAGTAAGGGGGAATTTGTCATAACTCGTAAATCACTTTTTGCAGTACCTTTATGAATGACTGTTTTACCTTCTTTTCCTAATTGAATAAGAACTATTTTGCCATATTTATCTTGCACGGAGTAATGCAGACCATGTTGATAACCATCTATGCCGTCTTGCCATGCTTCAATAAAATCACCTTTTTCATAGGCATTTAAAAATTCATCGACATTTTTATAATTTTCTGCAATAAAACTAGGGAGATCCTTAAAATTAACAGCTGGCTTGTGGGTGTCTTGATGTTTTTTGATAAAAGGAAAACTATCTTCTAAATATAAAACAGAAATTGATAATCCTTCAGTATTAATGGCTTCGGAATTAGCATAACCAAAAAGATTGGGTTCTTCTATGGCTAGCGTAGTGTATTTGGTCTTCCATGTAGCAGGTTTTTGGTAATGGCTATTTTTTATGGATCGTGTTTTACGTTCTATATTTTTAGGGTGAACAACGGCTATTCCTCCTAATTTTTCTTGCCAATCAAGAGAACGAATAGTGTATATGCCTTTTGGGGTATCAAAAGTTATACGGGAGCAAGCTTGTGTTTCTTGAGGCTGTAAAAGCAAGGCCACTATTAAACAAAAATAAATTTTTTTTAAATGCATATAATATCCTTTTGGTTTTTCTTTTTTTAACTTTTAATTGTAACCCCAAGTGCGACAGGTATAAAAAAAAAGTAGCCCAATACAAAACCTTTATGTAGAATAATATTTGGATAAACAATATACATGGAGGTTTTACTATTGAGCTACACACAT
>JARHYD010000057.1 GCA_029258655.1 Mailhella sp. | reverse complement strand
GAAGATTAAAGATCCAACCTTTATTTATGCTGATGCATTACCACAAACTCCAAAAAATGATAATGAAGTATTTGTTCCAGATAATAACAGTGGTTGCACCGTTGGTACTAATGTAATGTATGATTTTGTAGCATTAGTTCTTATTGCTCTTGGTCTTGTTGCAGTTCGTACTTATAGAAGTAGAAGAGATTAATAATATTTAGCAGTTGGGGCTTTTTAGCCCCAACTATTTTTTGTGTATGCCAACATTTTCGTATAAAGCAGTTACAAAACAAGGAAAAAAAGTAAAAGGTTTTTTAGAAGCAGATTCTGAACGTTTGGCTATTTTTTCTTTAAAATCGCAAGACCTTATTCCATTAGAAATTAATTTAACAACAAAAAAAATACATAAAAAAGATACAGAACATCTTTCTTTATGGGATAAATTTCTTGGGTTTTTAGGTGCATTGCAAAGTATAGAAATTGGCAAGAAAAATGTTTCTGTTGTAACCATTGCTGCTGTTATTCGGCAATTAGCTACACTTTTTAAGGCAGGATTGCCGTTAGATAAAGCACTTTCATATCTTTGTATGCAAAGTGAAAACCCAAAAATGAAAGAATGTCTTGCTCAAATGCGAGATAAAATTTGTACAGGAAGCTCTTTAGCTGATAGCATGGCAGAGTTTCCTCTTTTTTTTTCACAAACCCTTATAACTATGGTTCGGGCTGGAGAAGAATCTGGTTCTTTAGAATTTGTTATTGAACGCTATGCTGATCATATAGAACAACAAGTTGCGTTAAAAAGAAAAATGCAGTCTGCTTTAGCCTATCCTATTTTTATGTTTGTTATTGGGGTATTGATTATTGTTTTTTTATTGACGTATGTTGTACCACAAGTTACACAAATCTTTACTGATATGGGAAAAGAATTACCACTTGCTACACAAATTTTACTTGCTGTAAGTAGTTTTGTTCGTTCCTCATGGGCTATATTGTTTATTTGTTTTGTGGGTATATGTATTTTGTTTAAACAACTAAGAAAAACAGAAAAAGGGAAAAGATTTTGGCATAATTTTTTATTTCGTATGCCTTTAATTTCTCCTGTATATAGGCTTATTGTTGTTGGGCAATTAACAAGAACGCTTGGTATGCTTGTTAATAATGGTGTGCCACTTTTAAAAGCTCTAAAAATTGTGCAGTCTATTGTTGATAATGTTATTATACATGAATTAATACAAAAAATGATTAATGGAGTACAGGAAGGTAAAGAATTATCCTCTTTTATGGGAGAAACAAAAGTTTTTCCTTCGTTAGCACAAAATATGATTTCTGCTGGGGAAAAAAGTGGAACATTAAGTGCTATGCTTTTATGGGTGGCTGATGATTGTGACGCAAATTTAACAAGCAAAGTGCAGGTTCTTACCTCACTTTTAGAACCAATAATGATATTAATTTTAGGGAGTTTTGTTGGTTTTGTTGTTATTGCTATTATGCTCCCAATTTTTGAAATGAGTAGTTTGGCTGGTTAGTATGCAATATATTAATTTAAAAGTAATTTCTTATGGCTTTATTATACTTGCCGCTTGGTTTTTAGCTAGTGCTACAATTAATTTTCAACATCATATAATAATACCAAAAAGTCCGAATGAAAAATTTACTCTTATAAAAGAAAAGCAACTAACAGATTATACACAAATAATAAAGGCAAATTTATTTGGTGGGATTGCTGTTTCTCCTCAAAAATTTGTACAAAAAAATACTAAACAAATAGCTTATAAAGAAAAAAATATTGGTGAAATACCTGTAAGTTCCTTAGATGTTAAATTAGTTGGAACTATTATTGATTTGCATAATAAGAAAAATAATCGTGCTATTATTGTTAATAATAATGAGCAAAAATTATATGGGGTAACAGAAAATATTGCAGATTGGAAAATTGAAGAAATTACCCGTGAGGAAGTTTTTATTTCTCAAGCAGGAAAAAAAGAAAAACTTTTACTAAGAAGTGAAGAAAAAATTATCCGTGCCGATGCGTATTATACACTCTCAAAACAAGAACTTATGAATTTATTTAGTAATATTTCAACAGCATTGCAATATGTTACCCTTGTTAGCTATAATGAAAATAATGTACAAGGGCTAAAGGTAGATCAATTAAAACAAGGTTCATATTTTGATGAGCTTGCACTTATGCAGGGTGATGTGTTAGTGCAATGTGATGAGTTTCCTCTTATTTCCTATAATGATTTAACAAAACTTACGCAATTAGCGTCAAAAGATACATTTATGTTAAAAATATATAGACAAAATACGTATCAATTAATCCAGTATACATTAAAGTAGGTTTGTATGGTAAAGGCTAAAAATGTTTTTGTTACACTTGTTTTTGTATTGAGTTTTTGTTCTTTTTTTTGTTTTGTATCCTTTGCGAATGTAAAAACAGAACAAAATGGAATAAAAATGGATTTTCAACAAGCTGATATTCAACAGTTTATACGATATATTAGTGAAATGACAGGATATAATATAGTTACTACTCCAGATGTTACAGGAACAGTGACTATTTATTCTCCTGTTACTATTAGTGCAGAACAAGCTTTTGAAACATTTATAGCTATTATGCGAGTACATGGTTTTGCTGTACAAAAAACAGGTGATGTGTATTCTGTTATTCCTTTTAAAGACGGTATACAACAAGGAAAAACAACTATTGGAAAAAATAAAACAACAGTACCACAAACGATTGAAACAAGAATTATTCCTTTAAAAAATGGTATTGCTCAAGAATTATCTAAAATTTTACCTTCTATTTTAGTTCGTGATTATTATATTTCTGCTTATGCTCCCACCAATACTCTTGCTATTACTGCTCCTAAAGATTCTATGGATACAGCTCTTGCTTTTATTGAGCAAGTGGAAAATAGCAAACAAAAAGGCGGTACTGAAGTTATTAAGCTTATACACGGAAGTGCTAAACCTATTGCTCTTTCTTTATCAAATATGTTGAAAAGTCGTGATGAAGAAATTGCAAAAAAAGGTGGTATTAGCGTAAGTATGGTACAAGCTGATGAAAGAACAAATAGTATTATTCTTTATGCTGATAGTGAGTCTGTTGCTGTTGCTAAAAAAATTCTTAAGGAACTTGATATTCCTACTCCAAAAGGAAAAGGTGATGTTCATCATGTACGTTTATCTAATGGTAAAGCCGAGGATATAGCAGAAGTAATTAATTCTTTATTAGAAAGACAAGTCGCGTCGCTTAATCCAGAAGAAGAACATGAAACTGTTCTTTCAAAAGATATTAAAGTTGTTCCTGATAAATCAACAAATAGTCTTGTTATTACTGCTCGTTCTGATGAGTTTGACGCTCTTAATGAAATTATTAAAAAATTAGATATTGTACGAAAACAAGTTTTCATTGAAGCTCTTATTATGGAAGTAAGTAGTGAGGCTACAAGTGCTTTTGGTATAAATTGGGGGCTTGGTACAGAAAAAGATAAATTAGGCATTGTAGGAGGAGTTAATTTAAATGGTGGTTCTATTGGTTTAGGATCTAATAAGGTGGTTTCTCTTCCTTCTGGTATAAGTATTGGTACTATTTTAACAAATGCTTTTTCTGTTGGGGGAACACAATATAATGTACAATCTATTTTAAATTTATCTAAAGGAAATACAGATATTGATGTGTTAGCAACTCCACAGCTTTTAACTCTTGATAATGAAGAAGCTAGCTTTGAAGTTGTGGATAATATTCCCTTTACAAAAGAATCTACTGCAAGTAATGATGCAAATTTTACAACGCAAACAATGGATTATAAAGATGTTGGAGTAAAATTAAAAATTGTTCCTCGAATTAGTGAAAGCGGGGCGTTGCGACTTGAAGTAGAACAAGAAATAAGTCGTGTAACGCAAGGTTTGCTTACTCTTACTAATGGAGATCAAATTGTTGCTCCTACTACAAGAAAAAGACTTATTAAATCAACTATTTTATTACAAGATGGACATACTGCTGTTATTGGTGGTTTACTTGATGATAATTCAAGCAATCAACAATCAGAAGTGCCAGGTTTATCAAAAATTCCTGGCTTAGGGTGGCTTTTTAAATCTCGTCAAAAAGATAGAACGCAAACAAATTTATTTGTTTTTATTACTCCAAAAGTAATTAGAAATTTTGAAGAGGCACAAACGTTAACAGCTGAAAAACAACAAATTTTACACCAGACAAGTATTGGAAAAAATGGACTTGGTTTACCTATTATGAGTAAACCTAAACTTATGAAACCTCTTTTTGTTAATTAATGGATTTTTTATGACTTACGCAGATATGCATTTTCTTGCTCTTACAGAAGAAGAAAAATTACAATACCAGCAAAAAGCAGATTTCCTCCATATTCCTTTTTGTCAAGTTTTGTTTGAAGAAAATAAAATTGATGAAAATCAATATCTTATATTATTGTCAAAAGAATATGATATTGAATATATTAAAAATTTAAGTGAATTAGTTAAAGCTGAACAAAATGATTGGAAACTTGAAAATGAGGCTATTTGTTCTTTTCCTTTGTTATGGTTAAGAAAAAATTCTCTTGTGCCTATTTTTTATGGTGAAGAATTAATTCTTGCTTTTTCTGATATAAAAGCTTGGTTATTAAATCAAGAAATAGAATTTGCATTGGGGCAAAATATTGCTCGTCCTGTTTTGGCAGAAAAAAATCAGATTCAAATTCTTATTAATGGGGCTTTTAATGAAAATTCTACATCAAATGCAGAAGATTTTTTACAAAAAAGTGAACATGATGAGTTTAATTTTGATGAAGATAATATAAGTGATGTGCTTGATGATAGTAATGAAGCTCCTTTTATTCGTTTTGTTAATCATATCCTAGCACAAGCTATTCGTCTTGGTGCAAGTGATATACATATTGAACCATATAGAGATGAGTCGCGAGTACGTTTTCGTTTAGATGGTATCTTATATGATAGACATAGACTTGATAAAAATTATCATGCTGCCATTGTTTCTCGGGTTAAAGTTATGGCAAAATTGAATATTGCAGAAAAAAGATTGCCACAGGACGGAAGAATTACTATTGCTTTGGGAGAGCGTGAGGTTGGATTACGTGTTTCAACACTGCCAACATCTTTTGGGGAACGAGTTGTTTTGCGTTTACTTGAAAAATCAGAAAAAGTTTTATCATTAACAGAACTTGGATTAAATAATGAATGTCTTAATATTATGTATGATTTTATAAAAATGCCTAATGGAATTATCCTTGTTACAGGGCCAACAGGTAGTGGGAAAACTACAACGCTTTATGCTGCATTGCAAGAAATTGCATCGCCTAATAGAAATATTTTAACTATTGAAGATCCTGTGGAATATGAGCTTGAAGGCGTTGGGCAAGTACAAGTTAATAGTAAAATTGGGTTAACATTTGCTAGTGGTTTGCGTTCTTTGGTTCGGCAAGACCCTGATGTTATTTTAATTGGGGAAATACGCGATACGGAAACAGCTTCTATTGCTGTGCAATCTGCTTTAACTGGACACCTTGTTTTTTCAACATTACATACAAATGATGCTCCTAGTGCTATTAGCCGCTTACTTGATATGGAAGTTGAACCTTTTTTATTGGCTTCTGTTTTGCGAGGTGTTATTGCTCAACGTTTAGTACGGGTTTTATGTCCTCATTGCAAAGAAGCGTATATTCCAAGTGTAGAAGAAAAACAAAAATTAGGTTCTGCTATTTCTTATATGGATAAATATTTATATAAAGAAGTGGGGTGTTCGCATTGTATGCATACTGGTTATAAAGGGCGTATTGCTATTTACGAAATGATGCCTGCTACTGATAGTATCAAAAAATTAATAGCAGAAAGAAAAGATGCAAATAGTATTCGGGAGCTTGCATTACAAACAGGTATGTATTCATTAGTACAAGATGGAATGGCTAAAGTTGCTCTTGGTGTTACTTCTTTAACTGAACTTGCACGAGTTATCAATGCATAAATTTTGGCAAAAAATAAAAAATATTTCTTTATTTTCAAAAAATAGTATACCTAGGTATTCTGTTTCTTCTTCTTATAAACAATTTTTTATGTATTTAGTTGTTTTTATTATATCTTATTGTTGCTTTTATGGGTATATGAAAACAAAAATTGTGATAGAAGAAAAATCACAACAGCTTATTGCAGAACTTAATAAACGTAATATATTTATTCAAGATTTTGAATATAGTATTTTTCAACAAAAAATTTTCTTAAAAAATATTAGCTATAAAACAAAAGAAAATATCGTTATTAATAAAGCTGAAATAGAATTACTTTTATGGAAAAAAGGAATTGGTTTTGATTTAACTTTATTTGATGGAAAAATTCAAGGAAATGTTTTAGTAGATTCTATTATTAATTTAGAACATTGTACATTAAATATAAATGCCTATGCATTAATGTTGAAAAAAATGTTTGCTCTTTATTCTCATCCTTATATTACAAGTATGGGATCTGTTACAGAAGGAGTTTTAAATACAAATTTACATTTGGTTATTCCTATTGAGCAAAGAAAGTTCTTATTTCATGAAAGTAAAGGTAATATAGAACTTACTATTAAAGATAGTTCTATAACACATAATATTCCTATTTTAAAAGATAATTCTATTTCTGCTATTAATATTACAGGGCAAGCAAATTGGGAAAAACAAGATTTAAAAGGTTTTCGTATAAAAGCTATTAGTTCTGTTATTGATGCAGATTTTTCTGGTTCTGCTTATATTAATTATTCGCAATTACTAGAAACAAGTATTGATGTTGACGCTCTTGTAAAAATTGATAAAAAAAATATTAATGAAACTTTTACTCCCAAAAATACATTAAATGCAATAAATAAATATGGACAGGTAAAAATGAAAATTGCAGGTTCACTTGCAAGACCAAGTGTAAATATTTTATAGCAGTGTAGAGATAGTGTATGAATACTCATGTGTTAGTAATTTTTGAATATGATACTTTTTGGCATATTTCCTTATGGGAAAAGCGATATGTTTTATTGCAACTTATAAAAGAAACAAAGATTACTCATACAAAACAAAATCCACAAGAATTATTACAAGAAATTTATACTCAATTTGGTGAAACTACATTTTATTTTTCGTCAGTATATTTATGTTTATCACCTAAAAATATTTTAGTTAAATATTGGGAATTTCCTTTCTGGGGTAAAGCAAAAGCGTTAAAAGCTTTAACTATTCTTATGGATTCTGAAATTCCACATATTGAAAATTTAGAAAATGAATTTCTTTCTGTATCTTCTTCTTTTATAAAACGAAAAACAACAATTCTTTCTGCATCTTGTTCTAAAAAAGTTTTGGAAAAATGGAAAAGTGCTTTATTTTTAGATACAATAACAGATTTATATATTTCTTTTTTTCCTTTTCCTTTTTTTAATTTAGTTGATATTGCAAAAAAAAATACAACATTTATTGGAATAATGGAAAATAGGCTTTGTGTTTTTCAATGCAAGAATGGAGTTTTATCATATTTTAAACAAATTCAAATACTAGGTGGAGTACAAGTAGAAGAAAAAACGCTACATTCTGCATGGCAAATTATATTGCAAGATTTAATTATTGATAATGATACCATAATATTGCTTTCTCGCGATTTAGAGAAATATAAACATATTTTTTCTTCTCATGCTTTGGTACTGCCTGAAAATGAAATTATTTCTTCACAAGAAAAGTTTTTAAAAAAACTATATACTATGTTAGGAAAAATAAAAAGAGGTCAGAAAAAAGCTAATATTTATACAAGTGTTTTGCAGGGATTAGAAAGTATAGAAGCTAAAATTGCAAAAGTATTTATTCAAAAAACAAGAGGAATAGGACTTTATGCACCTTGTTTTCATTATTCGCAAAAGGTTGTATCTTCGCCACAAAAAAGTTTTTCTCTAATTAAAAAAGAAATTATTCCTGTATGTTTTGGTATTTTTTGTTTATTATCTTGTTTTGTATGGTTGTGTAGTAAGGTATATATTCTAAAAGAAGAAAATACATTTTATCTTACAAGAATAAATGAAATTTATAAAAATTTAGCACCACAAGCTCCTGATTTTAAAAGTTATAAACAAATGAAAAGTGTTTTACAAAATAAAATAAATGAAAATACTACAAATACTGGCTCTCCCCATTTATTACAAGTTTTAATGGCAATTCATAAAAGTATTCCTCAAAATGAGAATATTTTGTTTAAAAATTTTATTTTAGATAAAAAAATAATTATATTGCAAGGTGAGATATTAAATTATGAAGAGTTGGAATTAGTTAAAAATGCTTTAGAAGAAATCCCTTTTTTTCAAAATATAAAAATAAATCAAGCAACACTTATTCAACAAAAAAATACGAAAAATACATTTCAAATTAATTTTAAACTTTCTTTTGAACTTGTGGAGTAGGTATGTTTAAAAAAAAGAGTTATTATATTTTAGTTTGTCTTGCTGTATTTTTTCTTATTTTATTTATTTATGTTATTGGATACTTACATAAATATCAAAAGGAAAATATTGTATTACAAAAAAATTATACAGACTTTCTTTTTTATGAGCAACAAATCCCTTTACTTGCAAAAGAAAAGCAAAAACAAGGGGGAGGAGCTTTATTTAGCCGTATTACAAATGAAGCTGAAAAGCTTAACCTTGCAACAAAATTAGAAGCATTAACTCCTTCGGAAAGTATGCTTGCAAATGTTATAGAACAAGTAGATATACAATTTTCTGGATTATATTTAGAGGAATGTATGGAATTAATAGATCATATTGAAAAATATGAAGATTTAAAAATAGAAAAATGTTCTATTCAATTAGATGATAAAAAAACGTTTATTCTTGCTATGAGTGTAGTTCGTTATGGCTCAAATGAATAATGGTTTTACTTTGTTAGAAGTATTAATTGCATTAGTTATTTTAAGTATTGTTGCTGTTGTCGTTGTACGTCAGGTTGGTGATTCTCAACAACAATTAGCAGATTCTGTATGGCAAGATGTTATTTTATACAAGGGAAGAGAGCGTATTATAGAAAAAATAAAAAAAGGGGAAGAATTAGCAAGTTCTGGTAGTTTAGCTCCTGAATATCCACATATAGAATGGCAAGTAAAAACTAAAAATATAAGTGCTGAAATTCCAATTATAGTGTATCAAGTAGAGTTTAAAGATAAGAATCAACAACCTCCTCGTGTATTTTTATTTGAGTATATTTTACCATAGGTTTTTTATGAAAAAGAATGCAGGTTTTACATTAATTGAATTGCTTATCGCCATGACTCTAACAGGAATTATTGGTGTTATTCTTTTTTCAACTTATGATATGGTACTGCAATATGGTAAGGATAGTAAAAATATTGTAATAGAGCAGGAGGAAAATAGAATTATTAAGGCTATATTTGATAATGATTTTTGTAATATTGCTTTAGAAAGAAATGGGGGAGTAGCACCAATATTTAAGGATTTTGAGGAATTTAGTCCTTTATTTTCTTCTCTTCTTGAGTCAGAAAAAAAAGAATTAAATGAAGAAATATTAATGACTTTTTATACAACATTTTCTTTATATAATACAGAAAACTATGCAACACCATTACCTGTAATAGTGCAATATGTTTTACGAAAAGGAAAAAATGGATATTATCTTGTTAGGCGAGAAAGAAAATATGCTCAAATAGATATAATAACAAATTGGGAGGAATTAGTTTTATTAAAACAACTTGAAAGTTTTGAAATAGCTATTTTGTATAATGGACAATATTTTACAGATTTTTGGGCATTATCAGAAAGTGATAAAGATTATTATCCACAAGGAATACGTTTTGAATATAAAATAAAAAATCAAGAGGAAATGGAGACATTTCTTGTTCCAATTATGCCCTATATTAGGAAAGTCAATGATCAGAAATAAAAAAAATAATGAGGGAGCAGTATTAATTATTGTTCTTTTAATTTTAGCTGGTTTATCTGTTATTGCAACACAGCTTAGTAAATATGTTTTTTATGATCATGCATTATCTAGTATGAGTAAGATGACTATTAGAGGAAAACTTCTTATAGATTCAGCAGAAAATATTGCAACAAAGTTATTGATTTATAATACTAAATTAATGGAAGAGAAGAAAGAATTTTATACAGTAGAAGAATTAACTACTATGTATAATGCTGTTACTTCGATTTTTGAATCAGAAGATGTTTCTGTGGAATTTTTTGATGAAAATTCTTTATTTCCCTTGAATGCAATAGTTCCTTTTTCAGATAGTGGGAGAGGATTAGCTTTAGAAGCACAAGAGATTTTATCACGATTAATTCAATATATTTTAAGAAAAAATGGGTATAAAGGATCAGAAAGAAGTAGTGAGTTTATAGCTGAAGAAATGATTAATGCTATGCTTGTGTGGACTGGTTATAATGAACTTGAAAAGGAAGAAAAAAACGCGTATTTAACTGATAGTGTTAAGCGTTTTCCAACGCAAAAATTATTTAATAACCCACAGGAGTTAACACTTATTCATTGGAAAAATATAGATGAGCAAATAGTAAAAACAGTTCTTTATGGTGGTACACAAAGTAAGGGGTTATTAGATCTTGTAAGTGTGTGGACTGGTGGGCCAATGAATATTAATACTCTTGATCCTCTTATTATAGAAGCATTGTGTACAGAAAAAGAAAAAAGTAGTTCTTTGGCAAAGCAGATACTTATTGCACGAAAAAATAAAGGGAAAATACGTGAAGAACAATGGTTTAGAGAAATATTTGAAGAAAATTCAAGTTTTGTTCCTTCAATTCAATTAGTGAGTGATGCAAGTAAGGTTTATCGAATAATAACAAAAATAGGGAATGGAACAAATCAAATAAATATGGTATCAATATGCATAGTTTTTACAAGTTATGTGCGTTGGTGCTATCGTTATACAATGTAAAAGGAGTTACTATGAACAAAATGAACAATGAGAAAAAAAGACAAAAAGATGCAGGTTTTACCTTATTAGAACTTATGATTGTTCTTGTTATTTTAAGTGTTTTGGGTGCAATAGTTGCTCCACAATTTATGGACGAACCACATAAAGCTAGAGTGGTTCAAGCAGAAATGCAAATTGAAAATTTATCAACAGCTGTAAAAAAGTTTTATTTAGATAATGGTTTTTATCCATCAACAGAACAAGGATTAAAAGCGTTAATTGAAAAACCTGTGGTAGGAAAAATGCCTAAAAATTATCCTGTAAATGGATATATAGCAAAGCTTCCTGATGATCCTTGGGGAAATCCATATATTTATATTGTTCCAGGTGAAAAAACACCTTTTGAGATTATGAGTTTTGGTGCCGATGGACAAGAAGGTGGTGAAGATGAGGATCAAGATATTTATGGAGCAGAAGTGGATAAATAGGGTTATGTATGTTTAAACCTTGTTTGGTGAAAGCAAAGAAAAATGCAGGCTTTACTCTTTTAGAGTTAATGATAACTCTTGCATTACTTGGTATTTTGTTAGGAATAACCATAGAAATTTTATGGGGTTATGATAAAGGAGTAACAGAAACTGTTTCACAAGTAATTGATGCTAAAATGGAGGCAAAATCTCTTGCTCTTATGCAGGGAGAAACTGTTAAATTAGTGTGTTCACCAAATGAAATAATAGCATATATAAAAGATGAACCTATAAAGAAATTTCAAATTGCTAATGGTGTTCAACTTATTTCTATTAATGAAAAAAATCTTAGTTTTGGTAACTATGAATTATTTATTAATACATTAGGGTTGGCTAAAGATTGTATTATAAAAGTTCAAGGTAAGGATATGTTTCAAGTTGTTTTTATTCCAACTTTTGGCAAGCCACTTATTTTTGATAGGGATATTTCATTGGATTTGATATATAAGGAATATTTATGAAAAAAATTGTATATGTATGTTGTTTTTTAGGAGTATTACTTAGTGGATGTGCTGGTGGTTCTTCTGCTGTAAGTACAGAAACAAAATTAGATCCTATTGATATTAGTGAGGCTGTTGAGGCATATACAAAACAAGATTGTTCTAAGAGTATTCAATTATTTTTGCAGGCAAGTAGCAGACAAAAAAATCCTATTTTATTAAATGGATTAGGAATGAGTTATTTGCAATGTGGACAAATTGAGTATGCAGAACTTGCTTTAAAAGAAGCTGTGGCTCTTGCTCCTAATTCTGCTGCATTACAAACAAATTTAGGTATGGCTTATCTTGAATCAAATAAAATTATTGAAGCAAAATCAGCTTTTAAACAAGCTCTTTCTTTGGATCCTTTTTTGGTTGAAGCCGTTGTTGGTATGGCAAACGTATATATAGCAGAAGGGAAGCCAGAACAAGCTTTAAAAGCATTATTTGAATATAGTAAAAAATTTCCTAATGAGCCAGTTGTCCAATATAATCAAGCTCTAGCTATGTATGAAATGGGAATGTATACAGATTCTATTAAAATACTTGAAACATTTGTTTTTGAATTTAATGAAGATGCTGAAGCATATAATGCGTTAGCAGTGGTTTACCAAAAAAATGGACAATTAGAAAAAGCAAAAGAAAATATTGATAAGGCAATTTCTCTTTATCCTGTTGAAGGTGTATATTATTATAATAAAGGTAATATATTAAGAGCATTAAATAAATTTCAAGATGCAGAAAGAGAATACAGCAGAGCTATAAGTTTTATGCCAACTATGCCAGAACTCTATATTAATAGAGGAGATATTCGTTTTCTACTTAGGAATACAGAAGAAGCTTGTACAGATTTAAAAAAAGCTTGTGATTTAGGTTCTTGTACTCGATTAGAAATTTATCAGAATGCAGGTAGATGTTTAGGAACTATATGGAAATAAAATATTTTTCTTTATTAAGAAAATTTTTTGAAACATTAAAAACTATCTTTTGCGAAAGTATACCATATTTAAATCCAAGTAAAAATTTTCCTAAAAAAGAGTATTATATTTTTTTTATTGCTTTTTTGCTTGGTTTTATTGGTATTTTTTTTGAGCCTGTGTATAAAGAGCAATGGATAAGGCTTATTTGGGTAGCCTTTATTGAGGAATATATTTTTCGAGTTTTATTGCAAGAAAATTTGTTATTATTAACGAAAAAAAAATATTTTTTCTATGTTTCAAAAGCTAATAGTTTAACATCAATAATTTTTGCTTTTTTACATCTTTTTACTCATAGCTTTTTTATGGGTATATTAACGTTTTTTCCGTCTATCATGTTAGGTCTTGTGTGGGATAAATATAAGAATTTTTATTTGTGTGTTTTTTTACATTGGTGGTATAATATTTGTTTTTTTTATTTTTCATTTAATTAGGGGTATTTCTAACTTAGTTATAATTATTAGATTTTTTTCTAATAATAAAAATAAAAGATTTGCAATATAGCAATATTAGAAATTATTTATATTCAATATACAAAAACAAATAACTTTTTTATTTTTTAGAAAAAAAGACTTCTACTGATGGTCTAACATAGGAAAATTTATTGAAATGTATTTCAATAAATTTGCTTGATTGAGGGGTGGGTGGGGGAAATTATTTTACTTTAGCTGTTACGGCGAAGGAAGTTACGAATAAAGACAGTGTAACTCTCAAAGAAAAAATAGAATAAAATTAATTTAGAAACACACTATATTTTTGTATATTGAATATAACTAGTTTTTAATGGTATTATATTGTGAAATTTTTATGTTTGCTATTAGGAAACGAAATTTAATACTTATAATTAATTTAGAAATATATTTAAATTTAAAAACATATTCTAATTTTAAATATTAATAAAAAAGAAATTCTTGCCTTGTGGGTAAGAATAGGTGATAATTTAAAACGGAGAATATTATGGAACAAAAACCTTTTAAATTAGTCACAAAATATAGTCCTAAGGGTGATCAACCAACAGCTATTGATGAGATAGTTGCGAATATAGAAGCAGGGGTACAAGATCAAGTTTTACTTGGTGTTACAGGTTCGGGAAAAACATTTACAATGGCAAATGTTATAGCAAGAACTAATAGACCAGCTTTAATTTTAGCTCATAATAAAACACTTGCAGCACAATTATATGGAGAGTTTCGAGAATTTTTTCCAGAAAATGCTGTGGAATATTTTGTTAGTTATTATGATTATTATCAACCAGAAGCCTATGTTCCTTCTTCTGATACGTATATAGAAAAAGATAGTTCTATTAATGATAATATAGATAAACTTCGCCATGCAGCAACGCACGCACTTTTAACGCGTCGAGATGTTATTATTATTGCATCAGTTTCTTGTATATATGGGTTAGGTTCGCCAGAATTTTATGCTAAGCTTATTATCCCTATTGAAGAGGGACAAAGAATAAGTATGGACGATATTATAAAGCGTCTTGTAGAAGTACAATATACAAGAAATGATTATGATTTTCATCGTGGAACATTTCGTGTTCGGGGTGATGTGTTAGAAATTATACCTGCGTATGAGCATGAAAGAGCTTTACATCTTGAGTTTTTTGGTGATGAATTAGAGCGTATATTGGAAATTGACCCATTAACAGGAAATACCTTAGGGCAAATTTCAAAAACTGTTATTTACCCAGCAAGTCACTATGTTTCTGATCAAGATAATTTAACGCGAGCAATGGACGATATACGTACAGAATTAATGCATAGATTAATTGAATTAAATGAAGCAAATAAATTAGTTGAAGCACAGAGATTAGAGCAACGCACACAGTTAGATTTAGAAATGATGCAAGAACTTGGGTATTGTAATGGAATTGAAAACTATTCACGTCATTTAGATAATCGTAAATGTGGTGAAGCTCCAGCAACACTTTTAGATTATTTTCCAAAGGATTTTCTCTTATTTGTAGATGAATCACATATAAGTATTCCACAAGTAGGGGCAATGTATAAGGGAGATAGATCACGAAAGACTACGCTTGTAGATTTTGGTTTTCGCTTGCCTTCAGCATTAGATAATAGACCTCTTATGTTTGAGGAATTTTTAAAGCGTATTCATCAAAGTATTTTTGTTTCAGCAACTCCTGCTAAATGGGAATTAGATAGAAGTCAAGGGCTTGTAATTGAGCAAATTATTCGTCCAACGGGGCTTGTGGATCCTCCTATTGAAATTCGACCAACAAAAGGGCAAATGGATGATTTAGTTGGTGAATGTAAATTACGTATTGAAAAAGGTGAGCGTGTTCTTATTACGACGTTAACAAAACGTATGGCAGAAGATTTGACTGAATATCTTGCAAATATGGGAGTAGCAACCAGATATTTACATTCGGATATTGATACATTAG
Source organism: Mailhella sp. (assembly GCA_029258655.1). Taxonomy (GTDB): domain Bacteria; phylum Desulfobacterota; class Desulfovibrionia; order Desulfovibrionales; family Desulfovibrionaceae; genus Taurinivorans. The sequence goes on along the minus strand of JARHYD010000057.1, from coordinate 8,452 downwards.
AACGTATTGCTATTATTAAAGCTTTACGGGCAGGGGAATTTGACGTTCTCGTGGGAATTAATTTATTGCGTGAGGGCTTGGATATTCCAGAAGTTTCTTTAGTTGCAATTTTAGATGCTGATAAAGAAGGTTTCTTGCGTTCCACAGGAGCATTAATCCAAACTTTTGGGCGTGCAGCAAGAAATAGTAATGGTCGTGTATTGTTATATGCTGATAATATAACAGGATCTATGCAAGCAGCTATTGATGAAACTATGCGTCGTCGTGCTAAGCAAATGGCATTTAATGAAGAACACGGGATTACGCCTCAAACGGTTATTAAATCAATGGAAAGTCCTCTTGATAATCTTTATAGACCTGAAGATAAAAAAGGAAAAAAAGGGAAAAAGGGTAAAGAAGAGCAACAGGAAATTCCTAACGAACCAAAAGAAATTGCAAAACTTATTACAGAACTTGAAAAAGAAATGCGAAGTGCAGCCAAAGAGTTGGAATTTGAAAAAGCTGCACAATTACGTGATAGAATTAGAGCTTTGCGTGATTATTTAGTTGTAAGTGGTACAAGCAGTGAGGAATAAGATGGCAGAACAATTTTCTTTATTTGATGCAAAAGAACCTATAAAAACAAAAAAAGAAAAAGATAGTGAACGGTTAATCTTTTTAAAACAAGAATTAAAACGACATAATAGTTTATACCATACTTTTGATAATCCAGAAATTTCTGACCAAGAATACGATAGTCTTTTTAAGGAATTAGTTGAACTTGAAAAAGAATACCCTGAATTTGTAACAAAAGATAGCCCAACGCAAAAAATAGGTGGGGAAGTGCTTTCTTTTCTTGCAACGCAAAAGCATAAATTACGTATGTATGGGCTTGATAACGTTTTTTCTTTAGAAGAATATGAAGCATTTTTACAAAAAGGGAAAAATTATTTTATTAAAGAAAATCCTTATAAAGAGCTTTCTGTTTTAAGTCTTGATACATGGTGGGCAGATCCTAAGCTTGATGGATTAGCTGCTGAAATTATTTATGAAAATGGTGAGCTTGTAATGGCTTTGACACGTGGAGATGGTGAAGAGGGAGAAGTGATTACTTCTGCTGTTCGCACTATTAGAAATGTACCACAGCATTTAGGTGATAATTTACCTTTTACTCGTCTTGAAGTTCGAGGCGAAGTTTTAATGCTAAAAAAAGATTTTGAAAAATTAAATGAAAAACAAAAAAAATTAAATCAAAAAACTTTTGCTAATCCAAGAAATGCTGCAGCAGGTTCTTTGCGTCAACTTGATACACGAATTACGGCAGAAAGAAATTTGATCTTCTTAGCTTATGGTGTGGGGCAAGTAATAATCCCACAAGCAGATGATGAAATAGGGATTAATCTTTGGAAGACCCAAGAAGAATTAATGTCTGGACTTAGTAAACTTGGTTTTGCTATTTCAAAGGAAAGTGAGTTATGTCAAACGTCACAACAAGCCTTAACATTTTGTGAAAAAATGGAAAAAATTCGTGATACACTTCCTTATGAACTTGATGGGGTTGTATATAAATTAAATAATCGGCTAGCCCAACAGGTTCTTGCTTTTACAGCTCGTTCTCCTCGTTTTGCTATTGCATGGAAATTTTCGTCGCGAAAAGCAGAAACCATATTAAAAAATATTACTATTCAAGTAGGAAGAACAGGGGTATTAACGCCCGTAGCAGAGCTTGAGCCTGTTTCCATTGGTGGGGTAATGGTAAGTCGAGCTACTTTGCATAATGAAGAAGAATTAAAAGCACTTGATGTACGGGTTGGAGATACTGTGCTTGTACAAAGAGCTGGTGATGTTATTCCAGATATTTTATCGGTAAATTTAGAAAAAAGACCAGCTAATGCTATTGCTTATGAATTTCCAACTTATTGTCCTGTTTGTCAAAGTAAGGCAGTACGTCTAAAAGGGGAAGCTGCATGGCGTTGTGTAAATATTGATTGTCCAGCACAAAAATTACAAGGAATTATTCATTTTGTATCTAAAGCAGGGCTTGATATTCTTGGTGTTGGTGAAAAATGGGTTGAAAAATTAGTGGAAATTGGCAGAGTAAAAAATATTGCTGATTTATTTACTGTAACAGTAAAAGAATTATTAGTTTTTGAAGGTATGGGAGAAGTTTCTGCACATAAATTTGTTGATAGTTTAAATGAGGCTAAGCATACTGCAACACTTAATCGTTTTATTTCTGCTTTAGGTATACGGTTAGTAGGCGAGCAAACAGCGAAAACTCTTGCTCAAGCTTTTGAAAATATTGATGCTTTAGCAAAAGCAAGTGTAGATACACTTATTACATTGCAAGATATAGGACCAGAAGTTGCAAGTTCAATTAAAAATTATTTCTTATCTCCTGAAAAACAAGAAGTTTTACAGCGATTAAAAGAATATGGATTAAATCCACAACGGCAAGAAATTGTGGCAACAGCAGAAACAGCATTAACTGGTAAAACAATTTTATTTACAGGAACATTAAGTAAACCTCGTCAGGAATTTGAAAAACAAGCAGAAGAAGCTGGTGCAAAACTTTTAAGTGCTGTATCAAAAAATCTTAATTATTTAGTTGTGGGAGAAAAAGCTGGCAGTAAATTGGAAAAAGCACAAAAATTGGGTGTGCAAACATTAACTGAACAAGAGTTTTTAGATTTATTAAAATGATGGTTATTTTTTAGGGGGAGAACTTTTTATAAAAAGTTCTCCCCCTAAAACCCCCTTTCAAAAATTTTTAATCCAATAATCCTTTTGCTGCAAAAGGATTATTTTTGTATCTTTATTAGAGTTTTTTTTAGTTATGTATAATTATTAAACTTCCTCTTTTCCATACAAAAATAAATAACTTTTTTATGTTAGGAGAAAAAAGTTTTTATTAATATCCTAAAATAGGCAAATTTCTTGAAACTTGTTTCAAAAAATTTGCCTGATTGAGGGGGATTGGGGGAAATCATTTCCCCCAAAGAAAAAATAATATACTCTAATTTAGAAACATACTCTATTTTTGTGTTTGTTAATGGTTAAAAAGATTGTCTTGCTATCTTTTATAATACGGTTTATATGGTTAGAACAATGATTGTTTTTTTGAAATGAGGTTAATATATGAAGGTATATAAATTTATTGTGGTTATTTGTGCAATGTTTATGGTTTTGGGTTTAGGAAGTAATGCCTATGCTGCAAATGCTGTACCTAATACGCCTAAAAAATTAAATGAACGCTTAAGTCCTGTGATGGTTGAGTTTGAGGGAGTAGATAGTATAGGGTCAAAACTTTCTACTCGTATAAAAGAACTTTTTAACGCAAGTAATTTATTTAATCTTGAAGGTGCTGATGTTCCAAAATTTCGTGTATTAATTTCTTCTGCTCCTGAATTTAAATCTCGTCCTTCTGTTGGCAGTGCGTATTCTGTGGTGTGGTTATTTTCTTTGAGTGATGCAACATTACGCCATTATTTATCTGTTGAAGTTGGTGTTGTTTCCGATGAAGATGTAAATGATTTAGCAGCAAAAATTGTTGAAAAAACAGATAGTATTGCAATGCGTTATTCATATCTTTTTCCAGAAAAAAAATAAGGTTATAGTATGAAATTAGATAGCAATGAAAAACTGCTTGTGCTTGGGGGAAAAACTGGAATGCTTGGTCAAGCTCTTTGCAGATTGGCACAAAGTCAAGGTTTGGAAGTAGCTACATTAGGGCGTGAAGATGGAGATGTTACAGATTTAGAATTTTTAAAATCTAAAATAACAGAGATAAATCCTACTCTTATTTTTAATGCTATTGCATATACTGCTGTTGATAAAGCAGAAGAAGATGTGCAGAATGCTAGTCTTATTAATAAACGTATTCCAGAAATGCTTGCGTGTATTTTAAAAAATACAAATATTTTTTTGGTTCATTATAGTACAGATTTTGTTTTTGATGGAAAAAAAACAAGTCCATATTCTGAAACTGATGAAACTAATCCTTTATCTGTGTATGGTGAAACAAAATTAGCAGGGGAAATTGCATTACAAAAATTAGAAAATTGTGCAATATTAAGAACAGCTTGGCTTTTTGGTTCTGGAAGAAAAAATTTTATTAGTACAATTTTAAAATTTGCACAGGAAAAAGAATGTTTACGTGTTGTGCATGATCAATTTGGTTCGCCTACTTGTACAAAGGATTTAGCAGAAATGAGTTTTGTTGTTGCAAAAAAAAGAGCAACAGGAATTTTTCATGCTGTAAATGCAGGTCAAGCCAGTTGGTGTGAATTAGCAAGTGAAGCTATTTCTATTTTTAATTTACATACATTTGTTGAGCCTATTTGTACAAAAGATTGGCCACAAAAAGCTATACGACCAAGTTATTCTGTTCTTTCTACAAAAAAAATGGCTGAAACATTAGGCTATACTCCTCGCCCTTGGATTCAAGCTTTACGTGAATATATTTTAGAAAACTTAGAGTGTCTTAAAAATCAATCATAAAGAGAGTATATTGTGTATTACTTAAGAGCAATCTGGGAAGGTTTTATTAAAAGTATTAAGGAAGGAACTACTGTTAGTAAAAATCTTTTTCCTATGATTATTTCTATCATAGTAATTGTAAAAATTTTACAAGAATTAAATATTATTCAGTATGTTGCCATGCCTCTTGAGCCTATTATGCAAACTATGGGATTGCCTGCAGAATTTGGGATTGTTTGGGCTTGTGCTATGCTGGTTAATATTTATTCTGCTCTAGCTCTTATTCCTAGTATGCTTTTATTTGTTCCTAGTGTTAGTGTGGAACAAATGACTATTTTAGGTCTTATTATTCTTATTGCTCATAGTCTTATTTTAGAAACAAAAATTGCTGGTAGATGTGGACTTTCTATGTCTTTTCAAGTTATTTTGCGTTTGGCAACTGCTTGGATTTGTGGTGTAGTTGTTCATATATTTTGTAGTAATTTTGGATATTGGCAAGAGCCTGCACAAATACTTTTTAAAGCTGGAACAGCACCAGATTTAATGGGGTGGGTTCTTAATGAATTGAAAAATTTAGTGCGAATTTACATTATTATTTGTCTTGTTATGATGTTTAACAAGATTATTAATGCTTTAAAAATTTCTCAATTTGTAGGCTTTATTCTAGGTCCGCTTTTACGTATACTTGGTATTTCTAAAGAGGCTACAAATATTGTTATTGTAGGTTTAGTTTTGGGAATTTTATACGGAAGTGGTATTATTATTCAAGCATCAACAGAAGGAAAAATATCTCGTACAGATGCTTTTACTACTATGAGTCTTATGAGTATTGCTCATGCTCTTATTGAGGATACAATTTTATTATCACTTTTAGGTGGTTCTTTATGGGGATTGCTTGGTGTTAGACTTGTTTTTGCCATAGGTGTTGGCGTTATTATTAATCTTTTATATGCAAAAAAACATCATCAATTAGAATTAAAAAAAAGGATAGCTTAGTGAATAAAATATGGATTAATTGTGGGGAGCTTTCTGGTGATATACAAAGTGCTGAAATTGTAAAAGCTCTAAAAAAAACTGGAAATGAATTTGATTTTGTTGGAATGGGTGGGGATTCGTTAAAAAAAGAAGGAGTTCGCACCCTTTTTCATATTAATGAACTTTCTGTTATGGGGGTTAGTGAAGTTTTTGAAAAAATTCCACATATTATAAAATTATTAAAACGTATTAATATTGCTCTTGAAAAAGAAAAGCCTGATGCAATTATTGTTACAGATGCTCCAGATTTTAATTTTAGAATAATTAATATGGCAAAAAAATTGCATATTCCTGTTTATTATTTTATTCCTCCAAAAGTATGGGCTTGGAGAAAATATCGTTTAAATTTTTTGCAAAAAAATGTTAAAAAAATTTATTCAATCCTTCCTTTTGAAGTTCCTTTTTATCAAAAAAATAAATTAGCAGTTACCTATATTGGTAATCCTTTGGTTCATGTTGTTAATTATTCTGAAAATAGTTCCATTACTCCTGTAAAAGGAAGAATTGGATTAATGCCCGGTAGTCGAAAAAAAGAAATTAGTTTATTACTTCCAGAATATGCAAAAATGGCTGAAGGTTTGATTAAAAAATATCCTCAGCTTGAGTTTTATTTAATAAAAGCACCTCAATATAACAATGCTTATTTTCAATCTTTTTGGAATGTGAATGTACCCTTAAATTTTGTAGAATCTGAAGAACGGTATAAATTTATTCCAAGTTGTGAATTAATTGTAGGTGCAAGCGGAACAGCTGTTTTAGAAACTGCTCTTTTGGGAACTCCTACTATTGTAACATATAAAGTTAAAGCTTTTTCTTATGTTGTTGGTAAGTTGCTTATAGATGTAGATTTTGTGAGTTTGCCTAATCTTATTTTAGAACGGGAAGTTTTTCCTGAGTTATTGCAAGAAAAAGCTGACTCGCAAATGTTAATAAAATATGTGCAAAAATGGTTAGATAATGAGAATTATTTAGAGGCAGTAAAAAAAGATTGTGCTGTTATTCGAGAAAAGTTGGGAAGTGGAAATAGTGCAGAACTTTTTGCACAAGATTTTTGCCATGAATTAAAATTATAAAAAGTAATCATTCCTGATTAGTTAACTTGACATAATTTAATAAAAAAGTTAATCTTTTAGAGAATTTTTTTATAGAAATAATACCAAGAGGAAAACATGGTTTTTAAAAAATATCAAATTTTTGTTTTTGATGAAAAAACAGGCAAAAAACATAGTTTTAATTTAAAAAGTTCCTTAATTTATGGTACATTTGGTGTTTTAGCTCTTTTTACTGGTGTGAATACTTATTTAGTCCAACATTTTCTTGATACAAAAGATATTAAAAGTGAATTAGTTGTTGCAGAACGTGAAATCGAAGAAAAAGAAAGTAGACTTGTTGGTATGTTAGCTGAAATTGAAGTATTGCGTGATGATATTAATAGAATACGTCAATTTGATAATCAATTAAAAATGCTTGTTGGACAAAAAACAGAAACAAAAGAAAATGCTATGGGTGGTGTAGAGTCAGAAGAGTTTAAAGTGGATATGCTTCCTCTTCATAGACAAGAATTGGCTGCACGTAAAATTCGTAGCTATCTTCGTGAACTTAAAAAAGATTCCCAATTAGAAGAAGTTATTCAACAAGATTTAATTGTTTTAATGAATGAAAGTACACAAAAATTAGCTTCTATTCCTTCTATTATTCCTACTCATGGTTTTATTTCTTCTCGTTTTGGAGCTAGAACTTCTCCTTTTACAGGTATTAGACAAGTTCATAAAGGTTTAGATATTGCTGCCCCTATTGGTACAAAAATTATTGCTCCTGCTGATGGTAAAGTTTTATTTGCTAAATTAGATGGTGCGTATGGTCTTAGCGTAGAAATTGATCATGGAAATGGTATTATTACACGTTATGCTCATATGTCAAAATTTAATGTAAAAGCTGGAGATATGATTAAACGTGGTGATTTAATTGGTAATGTAGGTAATACAGGTCGTTCAACTGGAGCTCACTTACATTATGAAGTAATTATTAATGGTGTACATACAAATCCTATGGCATATATTATTGAAAAATAAAGAGATATAAGCAATGTTTAGTGCTTTGGAAGATTTCCTTTTTAAGCTTTTTAATATGACATTAAGAGCTGATTTTTTGGATTGGTTTTTACCTTTATTTGAAAGTTCATTACCTGTATTTCTTGTTGCATTAATTTCTGTTTTAGTTTTTGCAGGGTATTGTAAAAAAACGTATGGAGAATTTTTTTATCGTTTTTTACTTTTTATGGGTATGATTGTTCTTTCAGCTATTTTTGCAAAGCAAGCAGCAAAAACTGTTTATATTGAAAGACCTCGTCCATATCAAGAAATTGCAGGTACTATGTTTTATGATGATCAAGAAAAAACATGGATGCAAGCTCAATATGCTGTTGATGAATTATATCCTCCTGTGCCATTAGAAAAAAATGATCAAGGTATAATTGAAGAAAATAACCAAAATACTCATTTGGAAGATAATTCTTTTAGTCAAAATAATAATGAAAACAATGTATCTAATGAAAGTGATACCAATGATGAACAAAAGCAAGAAGAAATTTCTTTAGATGAAGTATTAGAAAATAGTAGTTCTGTGCAAAATTCTGATGAAACAGTGGAAACAACACAAGAAGAATTTCCAACTACTAGTGTAATTAAAAAGAATACATTCGTTATTCATGGGCAAGCAAAGTTACAGCCTTCTTCTGTTATTGCAATTAGTATGGCTATTGCTTTTGTAATTGCGTTGCTTATGGCTAAAACAATGCCTTATATTTATTTATTTCCATTAGTTATTGGTTGGTCACAAATTTATACTGGAAATGCATATTTATCTGATTTAATTGTTGGTTGGGTTCTTGGTATGATTTCTGTTGTTTTGGCTTGGTTATGTTTTGCGTTCTTTTTTAAATATGCTGCTCGATTAAATC
>JARHYD010000025.1 GCA_029258655.1 Mailhella sp. | reverse complement strand
GTAACACAAGAAGAATTACGACAAAAATTAGAACTCATCAATAATAGACCTAGAAAGTGTCTAAATTGGACAACTCCAATTGAAGTTTTTCTACAAGAGGTGTCGCACTTGGATTGACAATTCAGCTTGTATTAAAAAATTTTTATTTGGTACGTTATGAGATTATGTAAATAAGGAAAAAGAGTAAAAAATGTCTTGAAAAGAATAACAGTTTATAATAAAAATCATTGTGGAACAGTTATGGTATCAAATAAAAATAATAGAAATTCGCTATGTTATGATAAATTATACATAATGTACAAAATTATACTCTTTTTTGCTTGTTATTTTGTACTGCCATAATTATTAATAACAGGATTCAGTAGATATAAAATATTGCTGTATCCTTAGAAAATACTATAAAAAGGGAAAAACATGAAAATTAAAACAGTATTAAAAGTATTTGCTATGTTTGCGTGTTTGGCAGTGGCAACTCCTGCAATGGCTTTTGATTTAGCAAAAACAGTGAGTGGAGCAGTAAAAGTTACACAAGCTGTTACTTTGACAGATGAGCAAATGGCACAATATGTGAGAGAATACGTTGATTGGATGGATAAAAACAATAAAGTTTGTGATTCTAAAAGTCCTTATACTATTCGTTTGAACAAATTAACAAAAGGTTTTAAATCTGTTGAAGGTATACCACTTAATTTTAAAGTATATTATGTAAAAGATGTTAATGCTTTTGCGTGTGCTGACGGTAGCGTTCGCGTATTTTCTTCTTTAATGGATATTATGAGTGACGAAGAATTACTTGGTGTTATTGGTCACGAACTCGGACACGTTGCTCATAAAGACTCTAAGGAAAGTTTCCGTAGAGCTTTGCTTACCTCTGCTTTGAAAGATGGACTTACAGCAAAGGGTGGAAAAGCTGCTGCTTTGACAAATTCTCAACTTGGTGAACTTGGCGAAGCTCTTATTCATGCTAGTTATTCTCAAAGTCAAGAACGTGCTGCTGATGATTATGGATATGATTTCCTTAAAAAATCAGGTAAAAATCCATGGGCAATGTCTTATTCTTTCCAAAAATTGAAAAAAATGGAAGAAGAAGCTGGTGCAAAACCAAGCAATGGCTTACAACAATTATTTTCTACCCACCCAGATCTTGATGAACGTATTACTCGTATGCAATCTCGTGCTGAAAAAGATGGAATTAAAAAGCCTAATACAGCAAAGAAATAGTATATACTATTAAAAGTTATTTTTTGGCTGAATGCAAAATAATTGCATTTAGCCTTTTTTATTGTGCTAATTTTTAACAAAGTGTAAGTTACAAAAAAGTACTGTTATGTTTTTAAATGTGAGAGAGCTTCTAGGGTGTGTTTCCAAATTATTCATAATTACTTTAACATATTAGACTTATAAAACAAAAAATATTTTCATAAAGTCACTGACCAATAAATTTCACTCTCTGGAAGTGACTTGCTAAAAGAGTGTGTACTAGAAAGAACTCTTGGGGGCAATGTGTGGGGGATTTTCCCCCGTTAGCTTACCCCCTTGCTCGGGTCAACGGGGTGAAACTCCTTATAAAACGTGATACTATGTAATAGGATAATAAATAAGAGAATATTATATAAATTAGAAAAAATAAAAATTAATTTAGAAACACACCTTAATTTAGAAATGTACTTTAATAATATAATGAAAAGGTACAAAAAAAGCACCGATTTTTCGGTGCTTTTATATTTATATTGCTAAGAGTAGCAGCAGAATATATTTTAGTACATTCCGCCCATGCCACCACCCATAGGAGGCATAGCAGGAGCTGGTTCATCTTTTTTTGGAGCTTCAGCAATAGCACAATCAGTTGTAAGGAGAAGTCCTGCAACAGAAGCAGCGTGTTGAAGAGCAAAACGAGTTACTTGTTTTGGATCAATAACACCAGCTTTTAAGAGGTCTTCATATTCACCAGAAGCAGCGTTGAAACCAAAGCCATCTTTACCAGAGCGAACTTTTTCAACAACCACAGAACCTTCAAAACCAGCGTTTGCTGCAATTTGACGAAGTGGTTCTTCAATAGCACGGCGAATAATATTTACACCAGCAGCTTCATCATCATCAGCAAGTTTAAGATCATCAAGAGCTTTGCTTGCACGGATAAATGCAGTACCACCACCAGGAACAATACCTTCAGCAACAGCAGCACGAGTTGCGTTTAATGCGTCTTCTACACGGTCTTTCTTTTCTTTCATTTCAACTTCAGTAGCAGCACCAACTTTAATAACAGCTACGCCACCAACAAGTTTAGCAAGACGTTCTTGGAGTTTTTCACGGTCATAATCAGATTCTGATTCTTCGATTTGACCACGAATTTGTTTTACACGTGCTTTAATGTCTTCTGCTTTACCTTGACCGTCAACAATAACAGTATTGTCTTTGTCAATACGTACTGTTTTACAAGTACCAAGATCAGCAAGAGTCATATTTTCAAGTTTAATGCCCATTTCTTCAGAAACAACAGTACCACCAGTAAGGATAGCAATATCTTGGAGCATAGCTTTACGGCGATCACCAAAACCAGGAGCTTTTACTGCAGCTACTTGGATAGTACCACGAAGACGGTTAACAACTAACGTAGCAAGAGCTTCGCCTTCAATATCTTCAGCAATAATGAGAAGTGGACGATTCATTTTTGCAACTTGTTCAAGCACTGGGAGCATATCTTTCATGCTAGAAATTTTCTTTTCTTGTAAAAGAATGTATGGATTTTCAAGTTCGCAAATAAGTTTTTCGGTATCGGTTACAAAGTAAGGAGAAAGGTAACCACGATCAAATTGCATACCTTCTACTGTTTCAAGAGTGGTTTCTAAACCTTTAGCTTCTTCAACAGTGATAACACCTTCTTTACCAACTTTACCCATAGCTTCTGCAATAATGTTACCAATGGTAGCATCGGAGTTAGCAGAAATAGTACCTACTTGAGCGATTTCTTTTTGATCACGAGTAGGTTTTGCAATGTTGCCAAGTTCAGCAGTCACAGCTTCAACAGCTTTATCAATACCACGTTTGATTGGCATTGGGTTGCGACCAGCAGCAACAAGTTTTACACCTTCACGGTAAATAGCTTGAGCTAAAATAGTAGCAGTAGTAGTACCATCACCAGCAGCTTCATTTGTTCTTGATGCAACATCACGAACAAGTTGAGCTCCCATATTTTCAAATTTATCTTCTAATTCAATTTCTTTTGCAACAGAAACACCGTCTTTTGTAATAACTGGTGCACCGTAAGATTTTTCAATAAGAACGTTACGACCTTTTGGACCTAAAGTTACTTTAACAGCGTTAGCAAGTTTATCAACACCTGCTGCTAAACGTTCACGAGCTTTTGCGTCAAAAATGATTTCTTTAGCGGACATTATATTAACTCCTAAAATTTATAACAATAATTAAGCAAGAACTGCTAAAATGTCTTCTTCACGCATAACAAGATGTTCTACGCCGTCAATTTTAATATCAGTACCAGCATATTTACCAAAGAGAACGATGTCACCTTTTTTTACTTCAAGTGGAACACGAGTGCCATTATCTAAAAGTCTGCCAGAACCAACAGCGATAACTTCGCCTTTTGATGGTTTTTCTTTTGCAGATTCAGGAATAAAAAGACCACCAGCAGTTTTTTCTTCTGTGTCTACGCGTTTGATAAGCACACGGTCATTAAGTGGTTTAAAACTCATGGAAACATATCCTCCAAAAAAAATGGTTCTATAATTTTTTTTATTAAGTGCATTATTATATGCAATACATAGATAAAACTTATTTTCACTTTGAAAAGGGGTAAACTATAAAAAAAGTTAAATTTTTTTTAATTTTTAATTTTTAATTCTATTAATTCTACTAGTTATATTTTTAAAAATTTTTATTTTTTTTTAATAGTTTGCTTTAAAATTAAAATAACGCTATAAAAATATTTATTTTAAAAGTGAGTAACCGTGAAAAATTATAGTATTTTAAGTAAACAAATAGGAAAAACACTTTCGCTTTGGTTCTTTTTTCTTGTAATTGGTATAGTAGTCACAACTCTTCTTTTTAACACACTTTTTTACTTATTTAAATTTTCTAATACAATAACAGATACCACAAGCCCACTTTTAATTTTATTTCCTGTTTTGTTTTGTTATTTTTCTATTCCTAGTCTTGTTATTTTGAGTTTTCATAAAAAATTATCTTATAAAAAATGTTTTTTTATGCTTGTGGAAAGCCATGCATTTTTCTTTGGGATACAAACTCTTTTTTTATCCTTACTTTGTTATTTTGGTGTGGATTTTGTGAGGTTTATTATAGAGTTTGTTTCTAATAATACTTCTACGAGTAAGGCAATGGCAGAATTGCTTTTGCCTCATGTTGTGTTACGATTACTTCCTTTTATTGGTTGTTTTTTTATTTGGATTGCAGTACGAGCAAGTCTTGCTATTCTTAAAGATGAAGAAAAAACTCTTCCTCAAGAATTTATTTTTTCCAGCGAAGAAGATATTTATTTTACACCACCTAAAGTTGTTGCGGCATTTTCTTATTTAGATTTTTGTAATATATTATTCCTATTACTTTTATTAGCTATTTTTGTTCCTGTTGATCTTTATTCTGCTATTCATGAATATTTACCTGCATTATGTCAAGAATCATCTCTTTTTCTTATTTATTTTTCTCTTTATTATTTTGTTCTTCTTGCAAAAAAGGAAAAACGGATTAATTTTGTTGTTGCAAGTATTGTAGCGAGTACATTTTTTTATATTTATATTTTAAGTATAGAAAATTTGACATGGCAAATTATTTTTAGTTTGCATTATTGCATACAACTTTTTGCTAATATTCAACTTCTCCGTTTTGGAAAGCAATATTTTGTTCAATGAAAAGTATAATACAATCATTTTTTTATCAAAATAAAGAATATTTTTATACATTAATTTTAGATCATTATAAGACTGTTCGTATTCGTGTAAAAAAAGATATTGGTATTGAAATAAAAATGCCTCAAACTTATCCTATACAGTATGCAGAAAAAGCTTTATTATCACATATTGATTGGATACAAGAAAAACTTCTTTTTTTAGATGAATATCAAAAACAAATGCCAAAAACAGAAAAAGAAGAAGTTTTTTGTTTTGGGTCGGCATTTTCTGTTATTCCCATAACAAAAAAAATTGCCAGTATGGAAAAAATTTCTTTTATAGCAACACCTTTGTATTTTAATCCAACGCTTCTTTTTGATAAAGCTATTGAAATCTTACAAACAAGTTCAACGTTTATTCGGCTTTCTTCGACAAAACTTTTTGTTGAATGTAAAAATGAAAAGGATTTATTACAGAAATTAAATACATGGCGAATAAAAACAGCAGAAAAGTTCCTTGCTTATTACTATGCCATGCTATGGGAAGTTTTTGCTGAAAAAATGCAAATATATGCTCATAGGTTAGGAATAAAAACTTTCTATCATAGTAAAAAGCCTAGTTTGCAAATTCGTAATAGTAAACACGTTTTTGGTTCGTGTAAAATTTCTCGAAAGGAAAAAACGTGTTCTATAATGCTTTCAAGGCAATTAATGGGATTTCCTTTAGAATACATTGAATTTGTTATTTTACACGAATTTTGCCATTTAATTTATCCTAATCATTCACCTAATTTTTATGCTCTTTTTGATTTGCTTTTGCCAAATCATAAAATTTTACGGCAAGCAATTTATCAATGGACTAAAAATCATCATTCTTTTTAATGTATATTTTTTAAGAGGAAAACTTTTGAAAAAGTTCTTCTCTCAAACTCTTCCCTCAAAACTTTTTAGGGTGTGTTTCTAAATTTTTTAGAATTATTTTAATAAATTAAGATGGTAAAACAAAAAATATTTTTAGTTAGTTGTAAGTATAATATCAATTATAGGAAATATTGTGTTGAACTTGGATTGATTATTTTATAAGTAAAAAAAGGACTTAGAATTTTTTCTAAGTCCTTGAAATTTTTGGCGTCTCCAAGGGGATTTGAACCCCTGTTGACGGCGTGAAAGGCCGCTGTCTTACTATACCAAAAAATAAAATTTCAATATAACTCTTTTTCTGTATTAAACCTAAAAGGAGCTATCATGATTTTTATTGAAGAACTATGGGAACTACTAAAGAGTTTAAACCTAATAGTATTAAAAAGGATATACAACGGTATAATCGTCATATTCTTTCTTATTGGTATACAAAAGATTTTAATACTCTTTGTGTAAAAGATATTATCCTTTATCGACAATATCTGACTAAGCAAAAACTTAGTCCCCAATCAATAAAGCACTGTTTATCCCTTTTAAGAAGGGTATTAAACCGTGCTATCCAATTAGAAATATTGTCAATTCGCCTTCCATATTTTGAAATGCCTATAATAAATAATGCACGAGTAAGATTTCTTACAGAGCAAGAAGTTTCTTTGTTATTGTCAACACTCATGAATAAAAGTGAACTTTGGCATGATATAAGCCTTTTTGCACTTCATACAGGAATGAGAGCAGGAGAAATATTTGATCTTCAAGCACATCATTTTAATTTATATCAAAATTTGATTATCTTATATGATACTAAAAATAATCAAATACGCACCATTCCATTAAATAATATTGCTTTATCAATAGCTAAAAAATATCTTGCTTATAATATGCAATATTTATTTTCTGAAAAAAAACTTTTGCAAGTATCAAAAATTTTTAGAACAGCTGTAAAAGAAACTAATCTAAACAAAGGAGTTTTGGATACTCGTAATAAAGTTGTTTTTTATACTTTACGTCATACTTTTGCCTCTTGGTTAATCCAAAAAGGCATTTCTTTACCTGTTGTTAGTAATTTACTTGGTCATAAAGATTTAAAAATGACCATGCGTTATGCACACTTAGCACCAGATCAAGGTAAATATGCCGTTGATAGATTAGTATATAGCATAAAATAAATGATTATGTCAACTTGTTAGCACTAATTGGAGTAAAAAAGAAATTTCTTGATAATATAAGACGTTAAGTTTTTTTATAAGAATATATTGTTTCTATATAAGAATAAAGGTAATTATATGGCAATATATTAGAATATAAGAGAATTTTGTAAAACTAGTTGCAATAATCTAATAAAATGCTATAAAATAAAATTTGTCAAAAAGACAGGACAGGTAATCTTGTCCAATAAAATTGACAAGATTACGTCCTGCCATTGCATGGAGCTTAAGCTTATTCGCCTTCGGCTCAACGCAAAAATCATATAAAATTTTTTTAGGAGAAAAAAATGAGTAACATTGAAAATCAAGAAATTATTGAAGAAGTAATGGTAATTCCACAACTTACAATATCTGAACAAGGTACTCCATTAACAAGTTCTTTAGATATTGCTAACGTTTTTGGCAAAGAACATTTTCATGTTTTACGGGATATTGAAAACTTATTGAAAGAATTACCAGAAGATTTCAACCAATCCAATTTTGGATTGTCCTCTTATATTAATCAACAAAATAAAGAACAACCTATGTACAATCTTACTAGAGATGCATTCACTTTATTAGCAATGGGCTTTACTGGTAAAAAAGCATTAGCTTTTAAACTCAAGTATATTGAAGCATTTAATGCTATGGAGAATATTATAAAAAATACAAATAGTAATTTTGAACAATCCCAAAAATACATAGAACTAGAACCAGATAAAGATATTCTTCCTCGTAACTTTACATCAAAGTTATCTGAAAAAGGTTTAAAAGCCATAGTTGGATATATGCATTTTATTGCTTTTCTCAATAATACTACTTATGAAACTATTGAAAATTATTGTTTAAAAACACTTGGTATTTCGTCTATAAATGAATGTAATGGTTATATGGGTAATACCCTTATGAGTATTTTGAGTTTTTATCAAACTAATATGTTCTTTTTTGCTCCTCAAGAAAGTTGTTTGGATTTAGATAGTTATAAAAATGCTTTTTATGGTTTAATTGATTATTGGAAACTATACAAAACTAACCGAAGTCAACATTATATAGAATTGTATATTTGTACTAAGGCAGACATACAAAGTCTTGAACAAATTCAAACTAAGGAACAATATTTAAAAGGAATTTTTATTTTATATAAAGGAATTCTTAAAGATAGTACCCATGAAAAATAAAAAATCACTACATAATAAAATTGTAAAAGTTTGTTTATCTGAGAGTGAGTATCAATATATACTTGAAGCTTGTTCTCACACTGGTTTGAGTTTATCAGCTTTTTTTAGGAATGTGGCGTTAGGTACGCCACTTCCAAACAAAAGCAATATAACTTCTTCTTTGGAGTTATTAAAATTTTCATCTGACTTAGGTCGCTTAGGTGGTTTGTTGAAAATGGCAATTTCAAACGGCATGGAAAAATATAAAGTTGAACCATTACTTAAAGAAATACGCCAAAGGCAAGCAGAATTAAAGGCATTAGTGGATACCATAAAAAATGATAAGTAAGCATATTCATTGTAAAGCAAAGTCTGATAAT
>JARHYD010000003.1 GCA_029258655.1 Mailhella sp. | reverse complement strand
AAAGATAGTATTAGAGATTTTTTTCTTTTTTTCTACGTGTTTTATAAGAATTTTCAGAAAGCCAGCCAAGCTCAAAGAGTTCTGTATCAACAGCATGAAAAAGAGTATTTTTGGGAAATGCTCCTGTTTTTGTACGTTTTCCACAAGGTAAACCTGTAAGTATTTCAAGAGCTTCTGTTATATGGCTAATAGGATAAATAGAAAAAAGTCCTTTTTCTACTGCATTTCTAACTCGTTCATTAAGCATGAGATGAATAACATTATCTTTTGGAATTAATACACCTTGTAGACCTGTAAGCCCTCTATGTTCGCATAGTTTAAAGAAACCTTCTATTTTTCTTGTAACGCCACCAATAGCTAAAATATCTCCTGCTTGGTTCACAGCTCCTGTCATTGCAAAGGATAGATTAATAGGTTTTTTAGCTATTGCAGAAATTAATGCTACAAGTTCAGCTCCTGATGCAGAATCACCTTCAATGCCATTATAACTTTGTTCAAAACAAATACTACCTGTTAAATTAATAGGTTTGTTATGGGCAAATTGTGCAAGCAAATAACTTTTTAAAATCATCATGGCTTTAGTATGGATTGGACCAGCCATTTCACTTTCTCTTTCAAGATCAATTATACCACCATGACCTACACCAATAGTACAAGAAATTTGATGAGGAAGACCAAATTCAAATTGTCCATCATGTGTGATAGATAGTCCATTAATTTTGCCAATAGCAGAACCTTCTGTTTTGATTTTAATCATATTTCTGCCGTATTCTTCCATAAAAAGTTCTTCTATGTAGGCAGAACGATACATTTTTTCATCGTATGCTTTTTGGATATATTCTGCTGAAACAATATTTTTTTTGTCAATATTGGCAAGAGCAGAAGCTTCAATCATGGCTTCTCGGATAATTGGAAACTTGAGAGAAATTTTTGTATGGTCTTCACAAAGTAATGTTGCATAATCAAGAAGTTTTGCCATTGCATCTTGACTAAAAGGAAGTAAGTTAGCCTCATTAATAATATGGAATAAATTAGAAAGCCAGATTTTAGCGTTTTGTGGTGTTCTTTCTGTATCACTACTCATTTGTGCTTTGATTTTAAAGAGTTTAGCAAATCTATCATCACTTTCAATGAGTGTATCATAAATTTCTTCCGAACCTATAAGAATAACTTTTATATCAAGAGGTATTTCTTCTGGTTCAATACTTTTAGTTCTGATGTGGTCAATGGAATCATCTTCTATTTTGCAAACATTACTACGGAGAAAACGTAATAAACCGTCCCAAGCAGTTGGGTGGGATAAAATATCTTCAATATGTAAGGCTAGATATCCACCATTTGCTTTATGAATAGAGCCTGCTTTAATAAGAGTAAAGTTTGTTGTTAATGCTCCCATTTCTGATTCTCTTTCCATACAACCTAAAAGATTGATGAAAGTAGGGTGATTATCAAAAATAATTGGAGCACCTTTTAATTCGCTATTATCAACAAATAAATTTATTTCATACCGAGAAAGGCTTTGCTCTTGATTTTGTACAGGTGCATTAAGATCTGCAAGAGAAAGTGGAACAATAGATTCCTTTGATAAAAATAAATCCATATTTTCTAGTATGTCATTATACATACTTGAAAAAAATTGCGAAATATTTTTTTGATATATTCCAGCTTGTTTACAAAATTTTTCTTGAAAAGGTTTTAAATGTTTATCAAGTACATCATGGATAACATCTTTTTCAAGTTTTTTTTGATTATCTTTAAATTCGCGTTCAGCTTTACTTAGTTTTTTAATAACAGCTGTCATAGAATGAAGTAAATGATCACTTTTTCGTTTTATAGCAGAACGAATATTAACATCTAATTCTTCAAATTTTTCATCAGAAAGGCGTTTTCCCTCAATTAATGGGTATAAGGTAAGGCTTCCTTGTTCATCAATATCAAGATTAAAACCTTGTTTTTCAGCAATATTATCCATTTCTTTAATAAAGCTTTCACGAATTTTTTGGAAATTGGATAAAAGAGCTTGTTTTTTCTTTTCATAGGCTTCTGTTTCAAAACGAAGAGGAAGTTCTGTTTTTATTTGCTGTAAAATTTGTGCAAGGCTTGATTTGAGAATTTTACCTTGTCCTGCTATAAGTTTTAATAATTTGGGTTTTCCTGTATTTTCAAAATTATTAACATAAAGTAAATCTGGTGGGGTAGGTAGTTTTTGTGCTTTTGGTTTTAAAAAATTGGAAAGCATATATGCTCTGCCTAGATCATTTTCACCAGATAAGTATATATTATACCCATTATTTTTTATATTAATAGCAAGGGTTAATGCACCCAAAGCCCTTGGTTGTGAAAGTAATTTTCTTGAAGAATCTTGCATGGATAAGCTTGATTCCCAAGGAATTTTTTTAGGATCATAGCTTGTAAAAAGTTTGTCAACAGTAAGGGCTTTTATTTTTTTATTCATAATATTATTCTTGGTTGTATAGTTGTTGTAATATTTCGCTAGCACCATTTTCTAAAATGGTTTTTGCAAGATTTTCTCCAAGCTTTACTCTATTTTCTATATTATCAGTTAATGTGTAACGAATAATTTTTGAAGCATCGGGATTGGCGACTAAGCCTTCAAGAGTAATACTATTTCCATTAAGTTTTGAAACAGCAGCAATAGGAACTTGGCAACCACCATCTAATGCTTTCAAAAAAGAGCGTTCGGCTTCTACACAAACTTGTGTTTCATAGTGATTTAAAAATGAAAGCATTGTTAACATATCTGTTCTATCTTCACGAATTTCAATACCCAATGCACCTTGCCCACAAGCAGGTAAAAATTGGGGTGCAATAAGTGGCATTTGGTAGGGAACTTCAAGTCCAAGACGTTTAATTCCTGCTGCTGCAAGGATAATAGCATCATATTCCCCTGCAAGCATTTTATTTATACGAGTTTGCACATTTCCTCTAAGCATTTTAATTTCTAAATCAGAACGTAATGCTAAAATTTGTGCTTGTCGTCTAAGACTGCTTGTTCCTAAAATAGCCTTTTGTGGAAGTTCATCAATATTTTTATATTGTTTTGATAAAAATACATCGTAGCGATCTTCACGTTCAGGAATAGCTGCAAGGGTTAGTCCTTTAGGTAAAACCATAGGAACATCTTTCATACTATGTACTGCTAGGTCTGCTTGTCCTGATAAAAGAGCATCTTCAATTTCTTTAACAAAAAGTCCTTTTCCACCTACTTTTGCAAGTGGAACATCGAGAATTATATCTCCTTTTGTTTTTATGATGCTAAGTTCAATACGTATATCTTGATATTGTTTTTCTAATAATGATTTTATGTGGTTTGCTTGCCAAAGAGCTAAGGCACTGCCACGTGTAGCAATGGTAATTTTTTTCATCTATTTTCCTAAATATTAATGTCCACAAGTTGAGCAAGATCCACCAGAACAGCCACTGCAACCTCCACCAGAAGATGTAGTTCCCATACTTGGTATATCAGCTCCTTGTCCACCACTTTTTCTATTTCTGCATGGACGAGAAATAAGTTTTTCAGTATTTTGACTGTGGCAATGAGGACAATTAGGTGTTTCGTTTTGAGAAAAAACTAATTCTTCAAAGTCCTTATCACAATTTTTACAGTGAAATTCATAAATAGGCATATAAACTCCAAATAATTAATTCAATATAGATTTTATACTAAATTTATTAAGTTTACAATATAAAAAGGTTAAGAATAAATATTTTAGTCAATTTTGCTAGAAAACGTGTTGACAAATATATAAAAATCGGGGAAAAATAGTTAAAACTGATTAAGGAAAATAGAGAAATGTTTTTCTTATAAAAAAACGTTAATAATTATTCATTATTATTTTAATGGATAATTTTAAAAATATAAAAAAAGTAGGTTGCTATATGAAAAAAATTCTTTATACCTTAGTCTTTTTCTTCTGTTTTGTTGGTAATGCTTTTTGTGGAGAAGAAAATTTACCTTTGATGAGAATTACATTACCTCTAGGTTGGACAGTTGCAGAATCAACAGATAATATGGTTACAGTTGAAACTGAAAATAAAAAAGCAAAATTTATTTATAAAAAAATTTCCATTTATAGTGTGAAAATAGAAGATTATGCTAGAGCGTTAATGAAAGCATACGGTGGATATAATTTCCAAAAACGTACTAAAACAATTTTTTATTTTCAATATTTTTATGAAGGAAAAAATGCTTGGACACTTGTTTCCTTATATAAGAAAAATCCAGATATAGCAGAAACCAAAACAGGTATTGGTGAAAGTGAAGATTTTATAAAAATTATGGATTCTATTAAATTAAAATAATTTTTTTCTTTATAATAGAATTAGTTATATAAAATAATGTAAAAAATGTCTTTTAGTTTTTATAGACATCATAAAAATTATATACTATTAATCACCTTATCATTGGTAAGGTGATTTTTCTTTTGAAAAATAGTTGTTTAATATTTTAGAGTAATTTGGAGTTAAAATGAAAAAGATTTTATCTTCTATGTTTCTTGTTTTATCCTTATTGGTAGGACAAGCACAAGCTGCTGACGATTCAATAATTATTGCTACAAATCCAACATGGCCACCTATGCAATTTATTGATATGGACAAAAAAATTGTTGGATTTGAAGTAGATCTTCTTGATGCTATTGCAGCCGAAGCTGGTTTAAAATCTTCTTGGAAAAATGCTGCTTGGGAAGGTATTTTTGGTGAAATTGAATCAAAAAATGCTGATGTTATTGCTTCATGTGTAACCATTACTGATGCTCGTAAAAAGAAATATCTTTTTTCTGAACCTGTATATGAAATGTATCAAGCTCTTGTAGTGCCAAATGAAAGTACTATTAAAGATCCAAAAGATCTTAACGGAAAACGTATTGGTATTCAAATTGGTACAACTGCTATTGAAGCATTGAAAAAAATTGATGCTGATTATCAAATTGTAACATACGATGAAGTAGGGCTTGCTCTTGAAGATTTAATTAATGGTCGTATTGATGCAGTAATGTGCGATGATCCTGTTGCAAAATATTATTCTTCTCGTAAAGAAGGATATCAAAATAAAATGAAAATTGCTTTTACAAGTGACAGTCCTGAAGTTTTTGGTTTCTTAGTATTAAAAGAAAATAAAGAACTTATGGATAAATTAGCTGCTGGCTTTAAAGCAATTAAAGAAAACGGTAAAGAAAAAGAAATTCTTGAAAAATGGTTTGGTGCTAGTAAGTAATAATTCTTTATAGATACGTTAGGCGATCTTGAAAAAGGTCGCCTTTTTTATGGTGCTAGGAGGGGATTTCTAAAATAATTGTATTTTTTTCTTTGGGAGTTATACTGTCTTTATCCGTGACTTCCTTTGTTGTAACGGCTAAAGCGAAATGATTTCTTCTAAGCCCCTCAATCAAGTAAATTTATTGAAACAAGTTCCAATAAATTTGTTCATTTTAGGATAGTGATAAAAGTTTTTTCTTTTAAAAAGAAGAAACTTTTTTGTATTTGTATAGGGTATGTTTCTAAATTATTTAAACTTATTTTAATAATTTTAGAAAATTAAAAGCATTAGTTGGAAGCATATTTTAGTAAATATAAATAGTTTTTAATGCTATTTATTACAACTATTGTATTTTCATTATTAGAAAAAGAAGTTTAATAATTATTAATTTGGAAATACATCTTTTAATTGTAAACCCAAGTGCGACAGGTATTAAAAAAAAGTAGCCCAATACAAAACCTTTATGTAGAATAATATTTGGATAAACAATACATGGAGGTTTTACTATTGAGCTACACACATCTTACACTAATTGAAAGAGGAAAGCTAGAGGCATAT